>JANOQP010000983.1:0-2083 GCA_031414895.1 Saprospirales bacterium | reverse complement strand
CCCCGCAGCTCGGCATCGTGAGCTATCGCGAGCGGCACTCGTTCGTCATGGCCGACATTCCGGGCATCATCGAATTTGCGCACGAAGGAAAGGGCCTCGGCCACCGTTTTTTGCGCCATATCGAGCGAAATGCAGTGCTTTTGTTCATGATTCCTTGCGATACCGACCGGAAAATCAGCGACGAATACGATATTTTGGTCAACGAACTCCGACAGTTCAACCCCGAACTCTTGGACAAGCCCCGCGTTTTGGCCCTCTCAAAAGCCGACCTTGTGGACGAAGAACTCGAAAAAATGCTCCGCGCCGATTGCCCGAAGGATGTCGAGGTGATCTTTATTTCCGCCGTCGCCGAGCAAAATTTGTTGCAATTGAAGGATATTTTGTGGCGCAGGTTGAACGAGACCCGTTGATTTTTGAGATGGACAACCTCCTGATCTTCATAAAAAACCCCGCGCTCGGCCGGGTGAAAACCCGCCTTGCCTCGACCGTCGGCGATGAGGACGCGCTCGTTTTTTACAACCGGTTGCTCTTTTTCACCCGCCTGATGTCGCTGTCGGTCGAGGCAAAAAGGTGGCTGTTTTACAGCGATTTTATCGATGAAAACGATGATTGGGAAGGCAATGATTTTGAAAAAAGGCTGCAACACGGCGCGGATCTGGGCGAAAAGCTGGCCAATGCGTTTGCGGAATGCGCCAATATTCAATCAAAAAACGGGCCGCACAGTTTCGTCGTCATCGGCAGCGATTGCGCACAATTGACCCCCGAAATCCTGGCAGAGGCCTTTTCCGAGCTGAAAAAAAACGATTTTGTCATCGGCCCCGCGCTCGACGGCGGCTATTATTTGATCGGGATGAATTGCCCGCAGCCGTCCGTTTTTGAGGGAATCGAGTGGAGCAGCGATTCTGTTTTTGAAAAAACGATGGAAAAAATCAATGCCCTAGGCGCGTCCGTCCATCTTTTGCCCGCCCTTTCGGACATCGACACGGAGGCAGATTGGCTGAAATTTGCGCAGCATCTGCATTGATTTTCATTTGAAAAATACCCGATGCGCTCGTTGCCGGAGGGCTAATTTCGCCCCGGTTTTCAACAAAACGCCCCCAAATCACCCATTTTCATAATTCATCACCACAAAATGAAAGGAATAATCCTCGCCGGCGGCCTCGGCACGCGCCTTTACCCGCTCACACTCGCGATCAGCAAACAGCTCATGCCGGTCTATGACAAACCGATGATCTATTACCCGCTCTCGACGCTGATGCTGGCCGGGATCCGGGAGGTTTGCATCATTTCCACGCCGTACGATTTGCCAAAATTCGAGCATTTGCTCGGCACGGGCGAGGAGATTGGGATGCGTTTTGAGTATATCGTGCAGCACGACCCGAACGGTCTGGCGCAAGCTTTTGTCCTCGGCGCCGACTTTATCGGCAGCGATTCGGCGGCCCTGATTTTGGGCGACAATATTTTCCACGGCGCGGGCATGGACAAGCTTTTGCAAAATGCGGCCAACCCGGTCGGCGGAACAGTGTTCGCCTATCGGGTAAGGGACCCGGAACGATATGGCGTGGTTGAATTTGACGACCATTACAATGCGCTGTCAATCGAGGAAAAACCAAAATCGCCAAAATCGAATTGGGCCGTCCCCGGTCTTTATTTTTATGACAATTCGGTTGTCGATATCGCGAAAAACCTGGCCCCTTCGCCGCGCGGCGAATACGAAATCACCGATGTGAACCGCTATTATTTAGAGCAAAACCGGCTCAAAGTCGGCGTGATGGGCCGCGGCTACGCATGGCTCGACACAGGCACGCACGAAAGTTTGATGCAGGCAGGGCAGTTCATCCAGACCATCGAGGAGCGGCAGGGCCTCAAGATCGGCTGCATCGAGGAGGTCGCGTGGGAAATGGGTTTTATCAATGACGGCCAACTCGAACGCCTCGGGCATAAGTTCATCAAAAGCGGCTACGGCGAATACCTCTTAAATTTGCTCAAAATGGGCAAGCAAAAAGTCGAAATTTGAACGGGGAACGATGAACGGGCAAGCGAAAAACGCCCGCTATTCATCATTTATCGTTCATCATTCATC
>JANOQP010000982.1:0-3527 GCA_031414895.1 Saprospirales bacterium | reverse complement strand
CTTGCGCAAAACGGTATATCGGTCGCGGCTGGCCATGTTGAAATCGCCGACGATCAGCACCTCATCGGCCCGGTCTTTTTTCGTGTCGATCACCTCGGCGATGACGATGCGCGGCGGCAGGGCACTGTACATGAACTTCCGCGCCGCGAAATTGAACTGGTGGATCGCCTCATCCATGAAAAAAGCGGTGCTCTGGTCCGGGTTTTTGTTGAACTCGATGACCTTCGGGTGCACTTTCCCATTGATATCGGTTGCAAAACTGGCCGAGTGCCGTCCGCTCTGCTCTTCGAGCAGTTCGCCCGTTTCGACCCGCAGCAGCCGCGTCGTGAAGGGCAATGTCACCCCGGCATTGGTCACTTGGTTGTTCAGCATGTTGCGGTCGACGGAGAGTGCCGGGACGCCAAATTTGACCTCCATCAACAAATCCGCGCCGACCGTTTTGAATTGGTCGATGCCTTTTTGATCCATGAACGCCTCGCTTTTTTGGAGGTTTTTCTCGGTTTCGAGGTTGGCGAACTTTTGGCGTTCGAGCAGTTTCGCGTTTTTCACGGTCAGGAGTTCCCAACGGAGCTTGCGGTAAAGTTCGTCCTTGTTCGCCGCCGTCAGGGTGGGGGGCATGATGAACGAGGCGACCGCCAATTGCGGCTGGTTTTCGCCAGCTTTCGCCACCGTGTACGGCGCACCGAGCGTGCAATAGAGTTTTTTCTTCGCCTTCAAAGCGGAGAGGATCTCTTTTTTGCCTTTCAAAACATCGCAAATCGCGTCCTTTTCGGTCGGTTTTTCGATCTTCACGGATCCGATGGTCTCAAAATGTTCGTAGCTTTTCGTCCCGGAATTGATGTCGCGGACGGTATAAACGGTCAGTTTGTCGCCTTTCGTCAGGTCGAAATTGGTGCCGCCGGAAATGCGCGCGGCCTTCGCTTTTTCGTCGTCAATTTCGGTCGCCTCAACAATTTCCAATCGGTAGCGGAACATCGAGCGGCCCGCCGAGACTGCCGCCCCGGCTGCTTTTAACTGCATTTGCGAAAGTGCCTTTGCCCGCTGGGCATCCATTTTTGCCTTGAGTTTTTCGGAAGCGAGGGCGAGCAACTTGGCGCGGAGGGCTTGGTCGTCCTGCTTTTGACCCTTTTTCCAACCCATGTCGGCGTACGCGAACTCATAAGTTTCCTCGTCGATTGCCTCCGAATTGGTCGAGACCGCCCCGACGACCTGGCCCGATTCGACCTCGGTGGCCGTATAGTTCACCTTCCCCATCTCGGCGTAAGAAAACCGGAACTTGACCTTTTTGAGCGTGTCGCTAAATTCATAAATGGTCAGGCTCTCGCGCGACGGCCAATGGCTCGCGCTCACTTCGAGCAAATGCGAGGCCGCGCCCGTCGTCGAAGTGGCGGGCAGCACGTCAAAACGGTTGGTTTTGTGGAGGGTGGTGAGCGCGTTTTGGATCATTTTTTCGGCAATCCCGTCGGCGGGCCGGTCGTCGGACGGCGCGATGCGGAAAGTGAACATCGCCGCCGGGGCCTGCGCCACCAATTGGGCATTTTTTGTGGAAAAAACGCCGAAAAAAGCCGTTATCAATAGGAAAAGGTGTTTCATGGAAAAGATTTTTTTGATCAATCAAGGTTAATCAGGCTGTGACTTGAAGTCACCGCCTGATTTGGCTTCGGTCAAATTTTGAACGTGCAGAACAGTTTTTTGCCCCCGTCGATGAGTTTTTTGACCTCCTCGCCGCCGTCCTCGATGGAGAGGATGGAGAAATTTTGGTCCTCCACTTTGTCCACTTTGCCGGTGCCGACGGTTCGGTTGTAGGGCTGCTTAACGCCATCGACTTCGCGGGTGTCCTTTGTTTTTATTTCAAGTTGCTGCCCGGTTTTTAGCCCCCGGTTGAGGCCTGCGGCGATGAGGAGGGCCTTTGCCTTGTCCTTTTTTTGCTCCGAAATTTCGACCACCGTCATCATCACCGGGAAGACGCGGCCGCTCAACCGCCGTGCGCCCTCGACAACCGGGTCGCGGAAGTTTGCGGCGAAATTGAAGAACGCCTTTTTCATGTCGATGACCTCCTTCCCGACCACCGTTTGGTCGGCGACGGAGAACAAACTGATGGTCAGTTCGATCGCATTCAGGTCAAAATCGCCGCTCAAAAGGTAGTCAGCCCCAATATTTTTCCCCTGCCCGACGACGTAGCCATCGAGGAACTGTTCCGATTTTTGGAGCTCCTGTTCGCGGCTGATGATGTTGAGCGATGCCCGGTCGATCAGCACGAAACGCGCGTCGCCGCCAAAATGGCTGGCCACGAAGCCCTGCATTTTTTGCATCCGCGCCCGGATATCGACAGCCGTGGCGGCTGAATTTCGGTACGGGTTGCCCTCCGATTTTTCGGCCTTTTTTTGATGGATCGCATCGAGGCTCGGCAGAAAAAAATCGATGACCGAGATGGCGATTTTATTTTCGTTTTGGGAAAAAATGGCCGATGGATTGGCCAAAAGGCAGCCGAGAAGGGCGGCTAAAAAGTGGTTTTTGTTCATTTTTGGAAATATTTGTTCAATGATGATTGCTTGCCGTCCGCCGTCAACCGTCCGCCGTCAAAAGGAGTTTTTCAAAAAGTCCTGGATGACCTCCAACCGCCGGTTTTCAAAGCTCGATTCGGCCTTCCAATATTCGGTCAGCGCGTCGAGCGTCGTTTTGAAATCGGCATCCGCATGGCCCTGCATCTCGGCAACAAACGATTTTACTTCCGAAAAACAGGCCGCCTCAGGGTCGATCGCGCGGAGCGAGGCCGCTGCCAGTTCGTAGTTTTTGACTGCCGCCGCCGCCCGTGCCTGCGTCAATGATTTTTGGCAAATTACCTCCCGTGCCCGCGAATAGGTCGTGGCCAAGCGCGCATCCGCGTCCGCGCGGCAGGCCGAACCGGACGGGATGTTCAGCAAAGCGGATAGCGAGCGGGCATAGTTTCCGGTCGCCGCGTCGCGGTCGGCATCGGCGATGAGCTGCGGGCAGTTTTTGACAAAAAAATCGGCGGATTTGGCTTTCATTTCCACAAAAAACGGCTGCCACGACGCATCATTGACCGGCAGCGCGGCCATCAACTGGCTTTTCGCCTGCGCCAGATCGCGGCCCGAAGCGGCAAATTTTTTGCTTTTCGAGCCGATAATTGCGCCCGTTTCGCCCAATTGTCGGACGGTCAAAACCAGTTCGCCCTCGATGGTCGTGAGGTTGCGGGTGCCGGCGGCGACGGTGCGCGGCTCGTACAAAACGATCTCCGGCAGCACGCCGAGCGGTGCCGAAGCATCAGCCGAGGCGATGCCCTGCGCGGCGACGAGCGACGTGATTTTCGTGCGGGCAGTCGCCAATTGGTCGCTGGTCAGGCTGCCCGTTTGTTTGATCGGGTAGATGCCGAGGCGGATTTCCTGCGCATTTATAGATGCGGCGAGGAAGAGGAGGAATGCTGAAAAAATGGGTTTCATGTGTTGATTTTTTTTATTGATGGTCAATGAAAATTCAAGTTGCGCGGTAGTCGCTCGTTAGGGTCT
>JANOQP010000981.1:0-4163 GCA_031414895.1 Saprospirales bacterium | reverse complement strand
TCAATGCCGCCATCAAGGCCGCCCGTGATTCCGCCGTCCACTTTTTTGAAGGCATCGGTCACGACGCGGTTTTCATTGTAGACCGTGTAATCAGGGGTAGAGGTCAAGAAAGAAACAAAGGGCCCGAGCTCGATGTCCACGGAGCCTAACCTGAACCCGAGGGGCAACATAAAATCGAGGTACTTAAGGTTGAGGGTGCGCTTTTCGTTGAGGTGTTCAAAAGCGGTGCCCTTGACCGAATAGCTCAATTCCGGTTTCAGCGAGATGAAGTTTTGGTAGATTGGCAGCCTGCCGAAAACGCCCGCATGAAAGCCGATGCGCTCCTTTTTGCCCGGCAAATGGTCGAAGGACACATTCGAGGCATTGAGGCCCGCGCGGATGCCGAACGAGTTTTGCGCCCCGGCAGCGGTGAAAAAAAAGAGCATGGCCGCGGTCAGGATTGCCGCGCCGGTTGATTGCTTTTTCATAAAAATCAGGTTTTGATTGTTGAGAAAATTGGCCGCAGAGGCGCAGAGAACGCAAAGCTTTTATCAAAAAAACGCCGCGTCCTCTCCGCCTTTGCGGCAAAACATTACTGCCCAGCCTCTTTCTTGGCCTCCATTTTCATCGCCTCGTTGGCAAAAATGGCAATCTCGACGCGGCGGTTTTGGCTGCGCCCGGCCTCGGTCTCGTTCAAAACGGCGGGCTGCGTTTCGCCCCAACCCTGGATGCGAACCCGGCTGACGCTCACGCCATCGGCGATGAGCTCGTTGGCGACGGCATTGGCGCGTTTTTCGGAAAGGTCCTGATTGAAGGCCTCCGAGCCAGCATCATCGGTATGGCCGACGACGAGGAGGTTTGTCTCTGGATAAAGCTGGAGGGTGTTGGCGAATTTTTGGAGGTCCTTTTTGTTGGTTTCCATCAGGGTGGTCTTGCCAAAATCAAAGAGCAACTGGCTGTTGAAGGTCAATTTGATGCCCTCGCCGACCCGTTCGACGGTGGCCGTTTTGCCGAGTTCCTCTTCCATTTTTTTGGCCTGCTTGTCCATTTTGTTGCCGACGATGACCCCAACGGCACCGCCGACGGCCGCACCGAGGATGGCCCCGAGGACCGTATTGTCGCTCCGGCTGCCGATGGCACCGCCCGCGACGGCACCGCCCGAAGCACCGATGACACCGCCTTTTTCGGCCTTGGTCATGCGTGATTTTTGTGAAGTTTTGCAGGCGGCCATAAAGGCCACGGCAATCATGAGGAGGATGGTCAGCTTGCGCATCTTGTTTTTATTTATTGAAAATGAAAGGAAAAGTGGTTGGTTGGGGGCTGTTTTCAAAGCAGCAAAATCAGCAAAATGATGACCACGAGCAGCGACCCGACGGAGATATAAACGCCGCCGTAATCACGGGCAAGGGTGTGCTTGATGCCGCGCACTTCTTTGCGGAGCTGCCTTTTTTCGGAAAAACCGAGGTCGGATTTGTCCATCGACTTGATCTCCTCCAAACGGGCGATCAGTATTTGGCCTTCGGCCGATTTGGCGGCCTCGGTCTTTGGGCTGCCGGGCTTGCCGGTCGTTGTGGCATTGGAAGGGGCCGGCAAAAGGGCCAATGACAGAAGCCCCGTCATCAGGCATGCTTTTAGATTTTTCATTGTTTGAAATTGATCCCCCGCAATTGGCGGGACAGGTGCGATGATCTTATCGCCCAACAAAGGTCGTGGGCGGGCCTGCGGCGACTGTTGCACAATTAAAGGAGAGACTTGTAGGATTCACACTTTTTCACTCATGGCAAACGATGCCGCACGTCGGCTTCCCAAAAACATGGCCCGGCCTGCGCCGCAACCGACGGGCAGCCTGCAGCCGCGAAGCTGCAAAACGGAACTGGTAATGAAATCGCGAGGTCGAGCCGTCGGCATCAAAATTTGCCTCGACGGGCTGGAAACCAGCGAGCTTGGCCGGGCGGCCTTTTTCAAAAACACCATCGGTGAAGGCTTGCCTGGCAAGGTCGCGGTGCTTCTGGGTGGTCAGCAAAGTGATCCGATAAAGGGCGCGAAAAAGCCGCAGCCGAGTCCTGAAAAACAGTTTCATATCTCGTGTTTTGACATGGCGAAATCTGCCACATGGCAAAATTCGGGGGCGCGGCGACGGCTTTTGTTACACGATTTTGGGAAAGGCTTGCATGATTCACCCTTGGGCGGGGGCGTGGTTTTTATTGAACTCTTTCGTATAGATTTTCAACAACAGCACGCACGTCGAGATCAGTATCGGCCCAAAAATGAAGCCCACAAAACCAAAAAGTTTCAGCCCGACAACCACGCCGAACAGGGTGACGAGCGGGTGCGTGTTGCCGATTTTTTTCAGCAGCCACATTCGCGCAATGTTGTCCACCGAGCCGATGACCACAAAACCGTAGACGAGGATGAAGGTCGCCGCGCCGTTTTCGCCCCGCGAAAAAAGCACCAGGGCTAGCGGCCCGAATGCCAGCATGACCCCCAAAAACGGGATCATCCCCGCCACGAAGGTCAGCAGGACCCAAAACCAAAGGTCGCCCACGCCCGCCAGCGAGTAGCCGAGCAGCCCCGCCGCGGCCTGCATCAGCCCCATCAGCGGGATGCCGATGGCGTTGGAAAAGACGAGGTCGTTGAGTTCTTTCCTCAAATATTCGGTGTTCTCGGCTTTGAGCGGCAGCCAATTAAAAAAGGAATGTTCCATTTTCCTGCCGCCGTCGAGCATGAACCAGAGGATAAAAAAGGTGATCAACAGCATCAAAAAGCCGAACAAGGTCGCATTGAGCATCCCCGTCGCCTGCTGAACGCCCCATGCCGAGGCGGCCTCGATGCGGTCCGGGGTCAGGATTTCGAGGCCGAGCCGCTTTTCGAGGTTGAAAACGACCGTTTCGGCGGACTTGCGGATCTGTTCGGAACTGTTCAGGCCCGCCCGGACCTTGCTGCTCACCATGCCGACCATGCCCGAGATCGGGAGCATAATGACCACAAAAGCGGTCAGCATCAGGCTGGCGATGGCCCATTTTTTGTTCCATTTCCGGGTCTCCGTGAGATAAATGGCCGGGTTGCGGAGCAGCACATAAAGCGTGTACGCGCCCAAAAGTGCGGGCATGAACGATGTTAGGTTCCAAAAAATAAGGCCGGTGAGCGCGGCGATCATCAGGAGCAAAAGGACTTGGCGGACTTGGACATTGGGTATCATGGCTGAACAATTTGTTGCTGAATTTTTGGGTCCATTTTGGTGCTTTTTTAAAATAGGGGCTCACGCTTCCAGACTTGAAACAAAGTTCAATATTTGCTGGTTGAACTCCCCCGGCTGTTCGAGGTTGGACAAATGTGCCGCTTTTTCGATGACGCACAAAATCGAATTTTCAATCCCTTTTTGTAAAAACCCGGATTGCGCGACGGGCGTGGTTTTGTCCTCGCGCCCACAAATAATGAGCGTCGGACATTGGATTTTCGCGAGCGAAGAACAGGTTTCGGCGCGCCCGGCGAGTGCCAAAAGCGTCGCCGTGACCGTTTCAACAGGGGTCGAAAGGATCATTTTACGGACTTTTTCGACCCAACCGATATCGTTTTCAATGGATCCTGCCGAAAAGACATTTTTCACAAAACCATCGGCAAAGGGTTTCAGCCCATTTTCCTCGATCTCCAAAATGGTCTTTTTGCGTTTCGCCCGTGCCTCGTCCGAATCGGCGGTGCATTGGGTATCGGCAAAAACCAGCGCGGCAAAGCGTTCGGGGAAACGGCCAACAGCGTTCAGCAAAATATAGCCGCCCATCGAAAGGCCGCAAACGATGGCCTTTTTGACCTTCAAAGCATCCATAAAATTGATCAGGTCATCGGCGAAAAGTTGGATGCTCGCCGTCCCGTTCCCGTTGGTCGATTCGCCGAAGCCCCGGACATCATAGGCAATGACGCGGTGCGTTTTTTGCAAAAAAGCCATTTGCGGCTGCCACGAAGATTTATCAAAAGGAAACCCGTGGATGAAAATGAGGGGCGTTTGGCCCTCGCCAAAATCGTCGAAAGCGGTGGTCAGGTTGTTGGTCTGGGTTGAATTGTTCATGTTTTGTAGCTGTTTAGCCTTGGCGTGTACCGGCGGCTTTAGCCGCCGACTTTTCGCTAAATTGACAAATTATCTTCAAAAATCATCCTGAATTGGCGGTTAACGCAGCCGAAGTGACTCC
>JANOQP010000980.1:0-10393 GCA_031414895.1 Saprospirales bacterium | reverse complement strand
TGCCCAACAAGAGCAAGAACTTCGCAAAGAGCCTCAACATCAAGAGCACGATCGAGACCGGGAAGCCCGCGTCCTTGAGGTGGTAGGCAAGCCCTTCGTGGTACACGCCGGTGGCCTCCATGACCACGCAGAACGGGATTTCGGCATCCTTGCGGAAGCGGTTTGCCCACGTCGCCAGTGCCTTGAAGTCCGCCGCCGTGTTCGAAAACTCCCGTGTCCCTTGGATTTTGACCGACTGACGGCCATCCATTTTGGACAGACAGGCCTCCAGTGTGCCCTTGCTGACATCGATGCCAAGGCACTGCTTGACGATTTCCCCCTGTTTGTTGTTGGCTTTCATAACCATTGGTGATTGAATGTGGTGAAACAAAAATTGGCTCTTTCGTCGTCTTGTCTCATGCTTTTACACAATCTCGAACCGATAAAGTGCTCGGATTTAAGTGCTGTTCAGACTCCAAAAAGCCCGGAAGGGGAGGCTTGTCTCACGAACAACATGGTGCTTCGCACCTGTTTAGGGTCTATTCCTCTCACCCTTCCGTTCTGTCAAAACAACGAATTTTGTTTCGTTTCAACTTCCAGTTTTTGCAACCGCACAAACGTATGAGGGTCTGCAACCCGATACGCTTTGTCCGCAGGTCTTTGACCTGCACAATCGGTCACAATTTTTAATCAGGTCAAAGACCTGCAAACGGAACGTATCGGGTCTCAGCACCTCACGAGCGACTACCGCTATAGATTCAAATTCAACCACAAAACCAAACCGGGCAAAACCGATAAAATTATCCATGAAAAGACTGGCCATTTTCGCTTCTGGCGGCGGCTCGAACGCACAAAAGATCATTGACCATTTTATTGAAAACAATAAGGGAATCACAACCGGACTAATAGTTTCCAATAAGAAAAATGCGGGCGTGCTTTCCATCGCATTGGCGCACGGGATTGAGTCAATAGTGATTGATAAAAAAACTTTTTTTGAGACGGAAATTTTATTGGAAGAACTCAAATTCCATCAAATCGACTTTATCGCACTGGCTGGTTTTTTATGGTTGATCCCGGAATATTTGGTCGATAATTTCGATCGAAAAATGCTCAATATCCATCCCGCGCTTTTGCCGAAATTTGGGGGAAAAGGGATGTTCGGCCACCATGTCCACGAGGCGGTAAAAGCGGCAAGCGAGACCGAGAGCGGCCCGACGATCCATTGGGTGACCAAAAATTACGACGAGGGCGCGACCGTTTTTCAGGCCAAAACCAATCTTTTGGCGACCGATTCGCCGACCGAAATCGCCCAAAAAGTGCTGGCACTCGAACACCTGCATTACCCAAAAATCATCGAACAGGTTATTTTGGGCATGCCCATCATCGGGTAAATCCCCTTTTTGCTCAATTTTAACAAAAAATGGGCGGCGCATTTCGGCAGCGTTTGCTACGTTTGGGGAGTTATTTTTTCAAAAAAAGGTTTCCATGAAAAATTTGACCCTTCCGGCTTTTTGCCTTTTGACTTTTACCTTTTGCCTTATACAGAGCTGCAAACATTATTCCTATGTGCCGAACCAACAGAACGTGCCGGGATTTAAGGAAATTGGTGAGTTCAAGTTTTCCGCCGGGCAGAGCAACGGCAATGATTATACGGGCGTGGATGCCCAAATTGCCTATGCCCCCGCGAAACATATCGGCGTGATGTTCAACGGTTTTTACGCCAGCGGCGCGAAAAACGGCGTCGAGAACGAAAAAGGCAAGGGTCTTTTTGGTGAGGCCGGCGCCGGCGTTTGGTGGCCCTTGAAACACAACTTGGTCGTGGAAGGATACGGCGGTTTTGGCCTCGGCATGGTCGAGAACACCACCGATGCAGGCCCGCTGATCGAGCCGGGCGTGCGTTCCTACGATTTTATGCGGGGCTTCGGACAGGCGAGCATCACGCGGCGGCTGGGCCTGATGGAATATGGTTTGAGCACCCGCATCGTGGGGCTTTATTATCAAAACCTGACGATAAATGGCGACATCATCTCCGGCGAGACCGACGAGGGCTGGTTTTATTTGGCCGAACCGAACCTCTTTTTGGGCGGCGGCGGCCAACGGTTGAAGTGCATTCTGGCACTTTCGAAAAGCTATTTACTGACACCGGCCACATTGAGGGTTGAAAACTACAATTTCAATTTGTCGGTCCAATACCGCATTGGCGGGAAGGTGAACCGATATAAAAAGGAGAAGGTAATTGTGGAGGATTGAAAAAACATTTTCCGAAAAAACCCGTAAAAACCACGCTAATCCATTGACAATGAGATACTTCCTCCCTTTTTTGCTGATTATATTTTATCAAAAAAACGTCGCCGCGCAGGAGTTTGGCCAGCTTTTGAAGACCGCCGAACGCCTCGAAAAGGACGGCAAACTGGCCGATGCCGCCGAGTATTTTGAGAACGCATGGCGGGCAAAAACGAGCCGTGCCGACCTCATTTTTCGCGCGGGGGAAAATTATTACGCGGTCAAAAATTACCATAAAGCGGCCGAGGCATATCGGCAAGTGAGCGGGCGCGACAAGGATTTTGAGCTCGTCACGCTCAAATTTGCCCGCGCGCTCAAACAGGACGGGCGGTACGAGGAGGCGATGAAGACCTTTAAAAGTTTCGAGTCCACCTATGGCGGAAAGGACCGCCCGCAAGTTGTCACCATCACACAAAACGACATAAAAGGATGCCAGTTGGGCATCGATTTGACGACGGCCCGCGCCCCGGCGGAGCTTCCTGTCGAGGTCGCGCACCTGCCCGACCATGTGAACACGCCCGAAAACGAGTTTGCCCCGCTGCCCTTTGGCGACGATGTCCTCTATTTTTCGAGCACGGTGAGCGGCGCGGCGAAGATTTACCGCTCGCAACGGATCGAGGGCGATTGGGTGCAATCCGCTGGTTTGAAGGATTTTCCGAAAATAGAGGAGGCGCATTTTGGCAACGGTGTTTTCGCGCCAGACGGCAAGCGTTTTTATTTCACGGAATGCATGAACCACGCTTTTGGCAACGGCCTCCGCGCCCGCTGTGAAATTTATCTGACCAAACGAGAGGCGGCCGGTTGGTCCACGCCCGAAAAATTGCGCGACTATATCAACGCGACCGGTTTTACGACGACACAACCTTTTGTCGTGCACGACCGGGGCATCGAGTTCCTGTTTTTTGCCTCCGACCGCGCGGGCGGCGAGGGGGGGATGGACATTTGGATGTGCCAACGGGTACTCGACGGGTCGGAGGACATCGATTTCAGCTACCCGGCCAACCTCGGCCCGAAGATCAATACGGGGGGCGACGAGATCACGCCGTTTTTTGACGCGGCGGCACAAACGCTCTATTTTTCGTCGAACGGACAGATTAGCCTCGGCGGTTTTGACATCCAAAAAAGCGTCCGCACGGGCGGAAAATGGACCCGGCCCGAAAATCTCGGCATCCCGTACAACTCGAACTGCGACGACTTTTCATTTATCCTTAAAAAATCGGGGAACGGCGGTTTTCTCGTCTCGAACCGCCTTTTTGGCCTCGAAAAAACCAGCTCCGGCGACGAGGATATTTTTGAGTTTTCGCCAAAGGAGAGCCGGCTCGAACTGACGGGCCGCGTCCTCGATGCCGCCTCCGAGCAGTTGCTCGGCGACTGCCTCGTGGCACTTTACGAACTTGTGCCGGGCGAGGAATCGCGGCTTTTGCAAGTGCGGCCGACGGCGGACGGGGCGTTCAAATTTCCTGCCCTGCCGGGCAAAAAATATTTTTTGGAAGCCTCGAAAGATGGTTTTGGAACAGCCACCGGAAAGGCCGGGATGGATGACGAGGGCAACACGATCGGCTATCAGGTCGACTTCCGGCTCGCCCCGGAAATGGTCGGCCAATTGCCGCCCGGCGAACGCGCAACTGCCTCTGCATCAATGACTTACGAAGAACCGGATACCGAAAAACCAGCCCCGAAATTGCCCAAGAAATCGGTGACAAAAACCGGCCAACCAACAAATGAGACCGCCAAAAGCGGCATTTTTTACCGGATCCAGATCCTTTCGACCGACAAGCCCGCCGAAAGCGAACCCGCCGTTTCAGAGGCCCGCGCACTCGGTACCGTCAGCTCCGAATGGTTCGAGGCGAAGCACGTCTTTCGCCACCATTTGGGCGATTTTCCCGACCGGACCATCGCACTCGATATTTTGCGAAAGGCAAAAGCGAACGGCTACCCGCAGGCTTTTTTGGTTAAAATCGTGGATGGGAAAAGGCAATAGGACATTCAAATTCAATCACTTAAAACAAAAAGCCGCCCCCATTGCTGGGAGCGGCTTTTTGTTTTTGAACTTGAACTTGAATTTTCAAACCACTGGGATGGTCAAAACCTGTCCAACTTCGATTTCGTCCGCGCTTTTCAATTGGTCGCGGTTGGCGTTGAAAATCGTGGTGTATTTCATCATATCGCCATAATACTCCTTTGCGATCTTCGAAAGGCTCTCCCCTTTTTCGACCGTGTGCATGGCATAGACCGATGGGTTGGCAACTTGGATGTCGGCCACGAGGTCGGTCGGTTTTTCGCCACCGGCGGCCTTGATCGCGTCCCAGATTTGCACTTTTTCATGGACGGTCTGGACGGTGCCCCAAACTTTCAGGGTGCCGTTTTCTTCGACCACTTTGCCGTCGGCCACGTTGATGGAGCTTGCGAAATCAAGGGCTTTTTGATACTTTGCTTGAACTGACATTTCTAAATTCGTTTTAATTGTTGAATGAATTCGGCGGCAAATGTAGGGCCATCGGCGAAAAATGGAGCGTGCGCGGCCCATTATTTTGAGGAAATGGAATGTTTGAGGGCCGGCCTCAAATTTTCACGAACAGCCCGTTTTGGTTGCCTATGATCAGCCGCTCCTTTTTTGTGCGGAAAAAAACCTCTGGCAACTCGGCCGTGCCGGGATCAATGAGCGAATAACTGCCATTGCCCGTGCCGGTATGGATGCCGAGGCTGGCCTGCGAATTATAGGTGCCGACATAATTAACGCCGTCCACGCTTTGCAAAAAAGCGACAAAATTGGCCCCCGACGGGTTGTTGAGGAAGGATTTGACCGTCCCCGTCCCGGTTGCGGGGTTGAAATCCATCAATTTCGCGGAGTTTTGGTTGAAGTACAGGATATGCCCATCCGCGTTCGTCGTCATGAAGGTCGCGGGAAATGCCTGCAAGCTCACCGAGACATTCACGCTCGTCCAGGTTTCACCCTGATTGGTTGATTTGGCGAGGCGGGTGATGTTTTCGTCCCAAAGCCACCATTTTCCATCGGCTGCCTCGAGGATCTGGCTGTAATTTCCAAAAAAACTGCCGTTGACATCGACCTGTTGCCAGTTCGAACCGTTATTGTCGGTTCGGAAAAGACCGTTACCCGAGTCGTTCACCAAAATGACATCGCCCTGCGAAAAAATCCGGTTTGGCTGCGAAAAGAAGATATTGATCGAGATGGTCGCCCAAGTTTGTCCACGGTCGGTCGAAGCGAAAACCCCATTGCTGAAGACGGCCATGTACCACTTACCGTTTGTGCCGACCGTGAACGCGGAAATGAAGCCCTGGCTTGGCCCAAAAGGTGTGTTGATCGGCGCCCAATCCACGCCGTCGTTTTTGGAAACAAAAACATTGTTGTCCACATGGACGAAAAGGTCGTCGCCAATTTCTAGGAATTTCGTGTTGAAACGGCTGAAATTGATTGGATTGACACCAAAACCACAGGCTCGCGTCCATCCGCCCTGCGCCTCTGCCTCGGCCCGGACGGTCACTTCGCCCAGCACCGTGCAAGTTCCGCCCACCAGTTCCGACTGCGAACAGCCGGGCGAACCTAGCTTGATCTTCAATTCCTGCGAACCGAGACAGCCTAGTGTCCATTTGATTTTGACCTTCCCGGTCGCGTCGGTCGCGGCGACTTTATTGGAAAAAGTGGCCGGTTTTTCAGGCGATGCAAAGCCGCTGTTGACCTCAAAAATGACCGGTGCACTAAAAAACGCCTTGCCATCGCGCAAGACCTGAACAATCACATCCTCGGGGAGCGTCTCGCTCGGCATCCCTTTTTGATTGTCGCCTGCGATCAAAACAAGGGTAAAAACGGAGTCGGTGAACTCTTTTTTGCATGAAAAAATGGCCAAAAAAAGGAATAGGGCAGGGTAGAGGAGAACGTTTTTTTTCATGATAGTTTATTTTTGGAAACCCTGGTCGGGCCGAAATTCAGGCGAAAAATAGGCCATGCCCGGTATTCAAAAACCCTAATTTCGGTTTTTGCCAAGATTGGGCAGATTTGCGCTGAAAACCGCCCGCGCTTTTTGCTGTTCAACCCAAAACGAATTCCAACATGGTCTCTATTTTCTGGTTCCGGCGCGACCTCCGGCTCGACGACAACGCAGGTCTTTACCATGCGCTTCGTGGCAAAAACCCGGTACTTCCCATTTTTATTTTCGATAAAAACATCCTCGACGAGCTGCCGCGAAACGATGCCCGCGTGTCTTTTTTGCAAAAAACCATCGAGGGTTTGAACGAAAAACTGGCAGGATTGGGCAGCACGCTCGCCGTATTTCACGGTCAACCGGAAGAAGTTTGGCCCAAAATTTTGGAAAAGCACCCGGTCGCAGAGGTCTTCACGAACCACGATTTTGAACCATACGCGCTTGATCGAGAGGCGAAATTGGCGCAGCTTTTTATTGATAAAAACATCAAATTTCACACGTTCAAAGACCATGTCGTTTTTGAAAAAAACGAGGTTTTGAAAGATGATGGAAAACCGTACACGGTCTTCACGCCCTATTCAAAAAAATGGCTGGCGAAGCTCGGGTCACGCATGGTTTTGAGCGAAAATTTGGACAAAAAGCCCGAAATGGGTTCTTTTTATTTAAAAAGCTACCCGTCCGAAAAGTACTTCGGCCATTTTTTTCAAACAAAAAAACAGGCTGTGCCGACCCTCGCCGAGTTGGGGTTTGAACCTTCGGAAATCAATGTCCCATCCGTTTCCGTCACGCGTTCGTTGGTGAAAAATTATGACAAGGACCGTGATTTTCCAGCGCTCGATGCGACCTCAAAACTGGGCATCCATTTCCGTTTTGGCACCATCTCGATCCGCGAAAAGGCACGGGCCGCCCAGTTTTTGAACGCCACGTTTTTGAACGAGTTGATCTGGCGGGATTTTTACGCGCAGATCATGGCGCATTTCCCGCACGTCGTCGGTTCGCCCTTTCGGGAACAATACGACCGCGTCCCGTGGCGCACCGACGATGCCGAACTCGAAAAATGGAAAACGGGCCGCACCGGCTACCCGCTCGTCGATGCCGGGATGCGCCAACTGAACGCGACCGGGTTCATGCACAACCGGGTGAGGATGGTCGTCGCGAGCTTTTTGACGAAACATTTGCTGCTCGATTGGCGGCTCGGCGAGGCCTATTTTGCTGAAAAACTGCTCGATTTTGACCTCGCCTCGAACAACGGCGGCTGGCAATGGGCGGCGGGATGCGGCACGGATGCGGCCCCCTATTTTCGGATTTTCAACCCGACGGAACAGCAAAAGCGGTTCGACCCAGACCTTGTTTATGTGAAAAAATGGGTGCCCGAGTTCGGCACCTTGAAATACCCGCCGCCGATGGTCGACCATGTTTTTGCGCGGGCGCGGTGCTTGGAGACGTACAAAAATGCGCTAAACACTTGACGGGCAAATTTAGGCCACCGCAAACTCCGTGAACTGCCTATGGTGTTCGGGATAATAGGCCAAAACCACATCTTTTTTATCGACGCCCTGCTCCAAAAGCAAATTGGCAAAACCGTCCTCGGTATTGTCCTCCTGAATCCAGATATGACCGCCCACGATGTCGGCATGGAAAACAATGTGGTAAATCCGGTCGTTTTTGTCCCAACCGACGGCAAGCAATTGGTATTTATCGTGCCTTTCGTCACCAAGAATCGAGTACGCCACTTTTGGCAGATTTGATCCGTCGAGATATTGGGCATAATCATTCATTGCTGAAAGAATGCTTTTCCGAAGAAATTTCAATTTTTCCATGCGGTGATGATTTTTAGGTTCGTGTCGTAAAGGATGAACTTCATATCCAGTCCGGAAACTACCTCTTTTGCCCAGTCGAATTTGATGATTCGCTCAAAAACGAATTCGGGCAGGGCGACAAATAGTGTTCTCTCGGGGTCGTTTTTGTCCAAAATTTTCCGATAAACATAAAATTGACCGACGGCCAAAAGGAAATCGTGAAGGATGGAAATATGCACAAAACTCTTGACCTCGACGGCAATCCGTTCGTTTTCTTTTTCGGCAACAATGACTTTTTCGGCACCAATATCGGTCATCAAACCACCTTGTTTTCGGGTATGTAACGGAAACGGGTCGTGCGTGATCGTCCAGCCCTCGTTTTCAAGGGCTTCTTTGACGAGGCCGTGAAATATGTCTCGTGCCATTTTTAGGGCAAAAATAGGTTAAAATTCAATTGCCCATCAAAATCTGCCCAACATGGTTCTGCGAATCCACCTTCCTGATGATCCGCTCGATTTTCCCGTTTTCATCAATCAAAAAAGTGGTCCGGTGGATGCCGTCATAGATTCGGCCCATGAATTTTTTTTCGCCAAAAATGCCGTAATCGTTTGCCATTTTCCGATCCTCGTCCGCTAAAAGTGAAAATGGGAGGCCGTGTTTTGCCCGAAAATTGCCGTGCTTCCGCTGTGAATCGGGGCTGATGCCGAGGATCTCGTAGCCGTTTTTGCGGAGCTCAAAATAGCCGTCGCGAAGGTTGCAGGACTCCACGGTGCAGGTCGGCGTGTTGTCGGCCGGGTAAAAATAGAGGACGAGCTTGAGGCCCCGGAACTCGTCGAGCGTCCGCATTTTCCCCGTTTCGTCGGCGCATGAAAATGGGGGAGCGGGGTCGCCCTCTTTCAGGAAAAACAGTTTATCCACGGACGTACATGACCTCCTTCACGGCCTTCACGACGCGGGCGACGTTGGGCAAAAAAGCATCCACATACGATTTTGAATAGCCGAGGTTCACGTCCTGCGAGTTGATGCGGATGACGGGGGCATCGAGGAAATCGAACGCATTTCGCTGGACGCGATAGGCGATTTCGGCAGAAATGCCGCCAAAAGGCCAGCTTTCATCGATCACGACGAGCCTATTTGTCTTTTTCACCGATTCAATAATGGTGTCAATATCGAGCGGGCGGATTGTGCGGAGGTCGATGACCTCGGCGGAAATGCCCTCTTTTGCCAGCTCGGTCGCTGCATTTTGGGCGACGATCATCATTTTGTTGAAGGTCACGAGCGTCACGTCGGTGCCCTCGCGCTTGACGGCGGCCTTGCCGATCGGGATGACCACGTCGCCGTCCGGGACTTCGCCCTTAATGCCGTACAAAGTTTCACTCTCGAAAAAACAGACCGGGTCGTTGTCGCGGATGGCAGCCTTCATCAGCCCTTTCGAGTCCGCCGGGTCCATCGTGGATATGACCTTGAGCCCCGGGATGTTGGCCATCCAATTTTCAAAAGATTGGCTGTGCTGTTGTGCCAATTGCCCCGCGCTGCCCGAGGGCCCACGGAAAACGATCGGGCAATTGAAATGCCCTGCCGACATCGAAAGGGTCTTTGCGGCATTGTTCACGATCTGGTCGAACGCCAAAACGGCGAAGTTCCAAGTCATAAATTCGACAATCGGCCGTAGCCCGTTCATTGCCGCGCCGACGCCGACCGCCGAGAAGCCAAGCTCCGAGATTGGGGTGTCGATGACCCGTTTCGGGCCAAATTTGGCGAGCATCCCTTCGGTCACTTTATAGGCGCCGTTGTACTCGGCGACCTCTTCGCCCATGATGAAAACGCGTTCGTCGCGCTCCATTTCTTCGGTCATCGCTTCGCGGAGGGCGACGCGCAGTTCAAGCATACGGCTCATATTGAAAGTTTTGAGTTTCGAATTTTGGGTTTCGAGTGGGGGAATCCGAAACCCGAAACCCAATACCCGAAACTTTTAAGGGGGCGAAAATAGCTGTTTCATTGGCCGTGCAAACATATCGTTTGCATTTCTGCCAAAAAAGTGATCAGGTTTTGAGGCTACCTTCGCCGCCAAATTGGGGAAGTCCACAACAATTTTTGCTGACCGCCCGTTTTTGAAGCGAACAACAATTTTTCACATCAATTTCATAAAAATGAAACGCTCGCAAATCCGTAAATCGCTGGCAATCGCCCTTTTCGTCACCGCTTTTATCGGCTTCACCTCCTGCCATCGCGGCTACGGTTGCCCGACCAACCTCAAAACCGGCGCGGCGGCCATCTCCACGACCTTCAAAATCGTAAAAGGCTTTTAATCATGAACTGGCTCAAATTGACCTCCATTGAAGGGGTCGAATCCATAAAAAATCGCTCGCTCGAAGTGCCTTGCCTGATTTT
>JANOQP010000979.1:0-2061 GCA_031414895.1 Saprospirales bacterium | reverse complement strand
CGGTTTCGCTGATTTTGGGGAACACCTGTTGCGCCGCGTATCGGACCGCAAAGGGCAAAAAACAGGCCGCCGAGGTCGCCTCGCAATCGCGCCCCGTGGGCCATGAAATTTGGGACGGCCTCCTCAAAAAATACGTCAATGAGGCGGGCATGGTCAATTACAAAAAGCTTCTCGCCGACTCCGCAGAGCTGAAAAAATACACCGACCTCTTGTCAAAAAACCACCCAAACGACCAATTTTGGACGAAAAACGAGCAAAAGGCCTATTGGATAAATGCCTACAATGCGTTCACCGTGCAAGTGATCTTGCGAAATTACCCGCTCGCGGGCATCAAGGAAATCGGTGGAAAGGTCCCGTTCGTGAACTCGACCTGGGACATTAAATTCATCAAGATCGAGGGCACCGTTTATGACCTCAACAATATCGAGCACAATATTTTGCGGCCAAAGTTCAAGGACCCGCGCATCCACTTTGCGGTCAATTGCGCCTCAAAATCCTGCGCAAAACTCCGCCGCGAGGCATTCACCGCCGAAAAACTCGACGCGCAACTTGACGCTGCGGGGCGCGAATTTTTGAACGACCCGGCCGGCCGGAACAAGGTTTCTGCCGAAAAAGCGCAGGTTTCGATGTATTTTAAATGGTTCGAGGACGAT
Source organism: Saprospirales bacterium (assembly GCA_031414895.1). Classification (GTDB taxonomy): domain Bacteria; phylum Bacteroidota; class Bacteroidia; order Chitinophagales; family Saprospiraceae; genus JANOQP01. Next base: position 1,408 of record JANOQP010000979.1, on the reverse strand, counting down.
TTTAAGACCGCCGAGCCAACGGTTTGGGAATATATCAACCGGTTTTCGACCGTGAAAATCACGGCAAAAACGCCGATCGAGTTTTTGGATTACGACTGGTCACTGAACGGGCAATGACGGGCGCAAGACGGGCGGCAGGTTTTACATGGGACGATGACCTGAAATCAAAGCCCCATTTTGCATCCATCCTTTTTCCGGCAAAAGGGTCTCCGGTTGGCGAAACCCAAAAACGGCCCCACTAAAAATGCGCATTTTGTGGGGCAAATGGTTAAAAATTCGCGGTCGCGTCTACTTTTGACCCTGATTATTCATTTGATTTTCAACCAAACTATTACTGTTTCACATGAAAAAAGTATTTACCAATCTTTCCCTTGTGGCCTGTTTGCTCTTCGCGGGCAGTTTGTCGGCACAGGTTTTCTTCACCGAGGACTTCGCGGGCGGCTTCCCAGCTGGCTGGACGACGACCGACGGTTCGAGCCAGGGCGCGCTTTGGAAACATTGCCCGGATGTCGCCGGCACCTGCGTCGACCTTTACAACCAAACCCCTTTTGCCTCGACCACTGCAGCAAACGGAGCGATGGTGATGAATTCCGATTCGGTCCTGAACGCAGCGGGCGTTCCCGGCGACCTGGCCACGAACCACCTCGCCCGCTTGACGACCTCCGCGATCAATTGCACGGGCAAGCCGAAAGTCTTTTTGATCTCCCAAAACTATATCGGCGAGTTCACCGCAGGGGCGCAAGCGCGGGTCCGTGTCAGCAACGACGGCACCAACTGGACCTCGTTCGACTATCCAACCTACAGCGACGCACCGACCGACCGTTGGTCGGACAACCCGCTCGAAGTGGTCTTGAATATTTCCTCCGTCGCGGCCAACAAACCGACCGTTTTTGTCGAATGGGAATTTGAGGGCAACTGGGAATACTGGTTTTGGCTCGACGACGTGGTGCTCACAACCATCGACCCGACCCCTGCCGTGAACATGAAGATCAGCAGCTTTTTCTACCCGCTCTCACACTACGAAACACCGGATTTTGCCATCGCAAAGGACACTTTTGGCTTTTCGTGCAACGTGACCAACGCGGGCGGCATCGACCAAACCAAACTTATCGTGAAGGCTTGGGTCACCGACGACCTCGCCAATACGATCCTTTTTCAAGATTCGGTCATCACGGACGGCCTCGCGGCTGGCGTGGACAGTCAATTTGTGATCCAAAAACGCTTTGTCCCAGAACTCGCCGCGGGCCTTTATTCGGTCCACTACCGTTGCTATGTCCCCGGTTCGGTGGATGCAACGCCCGCCGACAATACAAAAGCGTTCGAGTTCATCGTCTCCGATGATGGCCGTTGGTCGCTCGACAAGGGCGCGACGGACTTTTACCAGCCGGGCAGTGTTTCCTCCGATTGG
>JANOQP010000978.1:0-5054 GCA_031414895.1 Saprospirales bacterium | reverse complement strand
TCGGCATGTTTAAAATTCAAAACTCCATCGAATTGGTCAAATCATTTTTCAATAGTGATAATTTTTACTTTACTAATTCATAATGTCGTTATCAAACTATCTAGCTGGTAGCGCGCTACCAGCTAAATAGTTACCAGCCCTTAAAATCCATGATGTTCACCCGGTTTTCACAAAAATCAATATCCACCGGGTCGTTCGAGGCGATGACGACCGTCCGCCCGTCGGCAAATTTTTCCACCAAAAAGCGGTACCAATCGATGCCTTGCCCATCGAGGTTGGTCGTCGGCTCGTCGAGCAAAAGGACGGGCGAATCGGCGCAGACGGCAAGCGCGAGCCGCAGCCGCTGTTTCATCCCGGAGGAAAAAAAGCGGATTTCCTTCTCCCTGTTTTTTTGAAAAACGGTCGATGTGCCGTGTTCGTCGAGCAGTTTGATAATGTCGGCCGGGCGGAGTCCATCGCGGAACGGTTTTAGTTTTCCCTGAAAATCGATGGCCTCGGTGAGCGTAAATTCCTCGATCAACTCGATGTACGGCGCGGCATAACTGATTGATTTCCAGACAAGATCGGGGTCGAGTTTCCCCCCATTATTGTTCAAAACAAAAGAAACCTGCCCGCGCGACGGCGTGAGGTGGCCGCTCAAAATCCGCATCAACGTGCTTTTGCCCGAACCGTTCGGGCCGAGAAGCGCGGTGCGGGTTTCCGGCAAAAATTCGTGAGAGATATTTCGGAAGATCCATTCCAAGCGGTATCGCTTCGAGACTTCCAACAACTTGATTGTCAATGATTTAGGTGCGTCAGCGGGCATTTTCAGTCGAGTTTTTCTTCGAGGTCGGCCTCTTTGAACTTGGCCCCGTTGAGCCTCGGCCCCGGCAGGATGCCCCGCGTATTTTCCATAAAAAAGCCCAAAATGGCCGCCCGCTCCGCCGAATCCGGGACGGTCCCCGTGATTTGTTCGAGCGCCTGTTTGGTGTTCATTCCCTTCAAAAAAAGCAACCGATAGGCATCTTGGATCTGGTGAATCTGCGGCTGCGAAAACCCGCGCCGTTGCAGCCCCGTCGAGTTCACGCCCGTGTAGGCGAGTGGTTCGCGGTCGGCTTTTATGAACGGCGGGATGTCCTTTCGCACCTTGCCCGTACCGCCGACCATGACGTGCTGGCCGATTTTTGCAAATTGGTGGACGGCCACAAAGCCGCCCAAGACCGTGAAATCGCCGACCTCGATATGCCCTGCGAGGGTGACGTTGTTCGCGAAAATGCACGATTTCCCGATGATGCAATCGTGCGCGATATGGACGTAGGCCATCAGGAGGCAGTCGTCGCCGATGATGGTGCGGCCACTGGCCTCCGTGCCGCGGTTGAGGGTGCAATATTCGCGGACGGTGACCCGGTCGCCGAGTTCGATGGTGGTTTTTTCGCCCCGAAATTTCATGTCCTGCGGGATGGAACCGATGACCGCGCCGGGGAAAATCTTGCAATTTGCCCCAATCTGCGCCCCGTCCATGATGACCGCGTGCGGCCCGACCCAAGTGCCGTCGCCAATCGTCACGTCCGCCGCGATGACCGCAAACGGTTCGATGACGACCCCCTTCCCGATTTTCGCCGCCGGGTGGACAACGCTCAAATGATGGATGCTCATGGGTGAGATAGGTTTTACCGTTGTTGGGATTTTGGTCATTTTTTGTGTTTTTTAAACGGTGGACGGCCGACGGCCAACGACTTACGGCGGACGGCGGACGGCGGACGGCGGACGGCCAACGGCGCACATTTGGGCTCCCCGTCCGCCGTCAGTCGTCCGCCGTCAGTCGTCCGCCGTCAGTCGTCCGCCGTTAGCCGTTTGCCGTCGGCCGTTTGACGATTTGCGCGGTCAGCTCGGCCTCCGAGACCACTTTGTTGCCCACAAAAGCGGTCGCCTGCATATGTACGATGCCGCGCCTGATTGGGTCAATAAGTTCGAGTTTGAACAAAATGGTGTCGCCCGGCAGCACTTTGGCCTTGAATTTTGTCTGGTCGATTTTCAAAAAATAGGTGTCCCAACCGTGCGGGTCCTCTTGCAGCGAGAGCGCGAGGATGCCGCCCGTTTGGGCCATCGCCTCGATTTGGAGAACGCCGGGGAAAACCGGGTTGTCCGGGAAATGCCCCTGAAAAAACGGCTCGTTCATCGTGATATTTTTCAGGCCGACAACATGGTTTTCCGAAAGCTCGATGATCTTGTCCACCAACAGGAACGGGTAGCGGTGCGGGAGGATTTTCGTGATCGCGTTGATGTCCATTACCGGCGGCTTGTTGGGGTCGTAGCGCGGCACGGCGGCCAGTTTTCGCTGCTCGACGAGGCTGGCTTTTAGGAGTTTTGCGAACTCGATATTGGCCGTGTGACCCGGTTTTGTGGCGACGATTTTCCCGATGACCGGGCGGCCAACGAGGGCAAGGTCGCCGATGATATCGAGGACTTTGTGCCGCGCCGGTTCGTTTGCAAAACGGAGTTGGAGGGTGTTCAAAATGCCCTCTTTTTCGACTTTGATGCTGGATTTGCCCAGTTTTTTGGCCAAACTGTCCAATTCCTGTTGATCCATCGCCCGGTCAGCAATGACAATCGCATTGTCGAGGTCGCCGCCTTTTATCAGGTTTTGGGCCAACAAAAACTCGATTTCGTGCAAAAAAACGAAGGTTCGGCAAGGCGCAATTTCAGCCCGGAAATCGGCCAACGAATGGAGCGCTGCAAATTGTTGCCCCAAAACTTTTGAATTGAAATCAATCATCGCCGTCACCTCGAAATGGTTGGCGGGCAGCGCGACAAGCTCGGCTCCGGTCACTTCGTCGCGAAACGAAATTGGCTCGTTGATGACAAAATATTCGCGATCGGCGGCCTGTTCTTGCCGCTCGGCGGCTTCGAGCGCGTCCCAAAAAGGGGTCGCCGTGCCGTCCATAATCGGCACTTCTGGGCCGTCGATTTCAATCAATAGGTTGTCGATCCCCAGCCCAACCGTGGCGGCGAGCAGGTGCTCGACCGTGCTGACCTGTGCCTCGCCGGCCCGGATGGTCGTGCCGCGTTGGGTGCTGACCACGCGGGAAATATCCGCCGGGACGACCGGTTTGTCGGGCAGGTCGGTGCGCTGAAAACGGATGCCGTGCTGTTCGGGTGCAGGCAAAAAAGTAAGTTTTACCTGTTTTCCGGTGTGGAGCCCGATGCCCTCGAGGCTGGCCGGGCGCATGATGGTCGTTTGTTTCATCAATAAAAAGGGGTATTTTGATGTGATTTCATGGTGCGAAACTACGATTTACGGTTGCAATCCTAAATCCCAAATGATACCCTGCCGATCGTCGCCGACAGAAACTAGCTGTCCGCAGGGCATCACGAGCAACCGATTGACAGAACGGATATGGCCGCCGTTACGCAGCGTGTCCACGACTTTTAGGAGTTCACCGGAGGCCGGGTCCCAGATTTTCAGGGTGCGGTCGCGGCTGGCGGTGACAAGTTTTTTTTGCCAAAAAACCGCATGGTTGATGGTAAAAAGGTGGGCTGGCAGGTCGTGTTCCATCAAAATCGGGTCGTTTCCCAGATCCCAAAAACGCAGCCTGGCATCGCGGCCACCGCTGATGATCTGGTTTTTTTCTTCAAAAAAAGCGAGGCAAAAAACGGCGGGGTCGTGCGCGGCGGTAATTTTTCGTTTAAAAAAAAGGCCGTCCGCATCGAGGAAATAAATATTCCCATCGCTCGCGCCGACCGCGATTTCCCTTTTTTCTTTTAAATAAACGGCGCATCGCAGGCTTTTTGGCGAAAGCTGGATGCTTTCCAAAGGCCGCCTGTTTTCCAAGTCCCATCGGGTGAAAATGCCGTCGCCGCCGAGCGTAACCAACTGGTTTTCAATGAGTTGAATGTCAAAAATGCCTTTTTTGTGGTGGGCAATATGCCGCTGTTCCCCTGGCCTTTCGAGCGGCACGAACCGGGTGCCGCCATTTTGGTCGCCCGCGACGAGGAGGTTTTCTTTTTTTGAATAAAACAGGGAAAAAACGGGCAGCCCGACCTCCGCAACGACGCGCCCAAGGCCGGGGCTGTCGAGCGACCATTCAACGACCCAGCCATCGCCGCCCGCGGAGAAAAAATGGCGGTCATCGCGCCCGTTCGCGAGTGCGTAAATGGGGGCATTGTGGCCCGTGAGGGTGGCTGTTTTTTCGATCTTCAAAAAAGGATGGTTGGATGGTTTTTCCAACATTGTTGATTGGGGCAAATGTAGCCAGTTCAGATAAGGACGGGTGAACCTGATTTTTAGGGGACACAAATTTACCTTGTTCAACTGTACTTGATAATTTCAGGATTGCACAAATCCTATTCTTTCGGAGCTACATTTGCGCGCTTTTTTCAGCAACAAAAGACGAAAATGGATTTTAAGGCCGAGATCATTCCCGAAAAAGTGCCGCAGCACATCGCCATTATCATGGACGGCAATGGGCGTTGGGCCAAATCAAAGGGCATGCCGCGCGTCCTCGGCCACCGGTCGGGTGTCAAATCGGTGCGCTCCGTGACCGAGGCCGCCGCCGAGATCGGGGTGAAATGGCTGACCGTTTATGCTTTTTCAACCGAAAACTGGAACCGCCCGCCGATGGAAGTGACCGCCCTGATGGGTTTGCTCGTCGAGGCAATCGAGCGCGAAATCACGGACCTGAACAAGAACCGCGTGCGCCTCCATGCCATCGGCGACCTGTCGAAACTCCCGGAGAAAAGCCGGAACGCAATTTTGAAGGGGATAAATGACACCCAACAAAATGACCGGATAAACCTCGTTTTGGCCCTCAATTATTCGGCAAAATGGGAAATCCTCCAAGCCGTCCAACAGCTTGCCGAACAAGCAAAATTGGGCAATCTCAACCCGGCGGACATTGACGAGGCCACGTTCGACGCTGCCCTGACCACCGCCGGAATGCCGCACCCCGAACTGCTCATCCGCACGAGCGGCGAGACGCGGATCTCCAATTTTTTGCTTTGGCAAATCGCCTATTCCGAGCTGTATTTCACGCCCGTCATGTGGCCGGATTTTGGCCGCGAGGAGCTTTTCAAGG
>JANOQP010000977.1:0-6300 GCA_031414895.1 Saprospirales bacterium | reverse complement strand
TTAAAACTGAAAATAGATAAACGTCTGCCCCGCATTTGAGAAATAGAACAGGCAAAATACGATGGCATAATAAAACGCCAGCCGGGCCGGGCGGGGAAAGCGCAGCCCCAGTTTTGCGATGGCAAATTGTTGTTCGCGGCCCAGCCATTCCACCATGATAAAAAGGACGAGGACGACGAAGAGTTTTTTGGGCAAATTGATGTCCGGTACCGAAAACAGGGTCGTTGAAAAGATGCCGGAGACATATTTGACCGCGTGCGTCAAACTTTCCGCCCGGAAAAAAATCCATGCAAAAACGGTCAGGCCGAACGTGAGGGCCATCGAAAAAAACTCCCTAAAAGTCGGAAAAAATTTGCCCTGCGCGACCGTTTCGAGGTTGTCGCGGTTGGTGTTGAAAATGATGGACGGCATGATAAAAAGCGCGTTCAAAAGCCCCCAAACGATGAAGGTCCAGTTCGCGCCGTGCCAAAAACCGCTGACCAAAAAGATGATGAACGTGTTGCGGACCTTCATCCAGGTGCCGCCCTTGCTGCCGCCGAGGGGGATATAAAGGTAGTCGCGGAACCAGCTCGACAGCGAAATATGCCAGCGCCGCCAAAACTCGGCGATGTCGCGCGAGAAATAGGGGAAGGCAAAATTGCGCAGCAGTTCGATGCCAAAAAGCCGCGCCGTGCCGAGTGCGATGTCCGAATAACCGGAGAAATCGCCGTAGATCTGGAACGTGAAAAAGACCGCGCCGAGCAAAAGTGTGCTGCCCGATTGGTCCGCCGGATTGTTGAAAATGAGGTTGGCCTGTTCCGCGCACTGGTCGGCGATGACGATCTTTTTGAACAGGCCCCAGAGGATTTGGCGCAGGCCATCGACGGCTTTTGAATAATCAAACGTCCGTTTTTTTTGGATTTGCGGTAGCAAATGCGTCGCCCGCTCGATCGGCCCGGCCACCAAAAGCGGGAAAAAACTGACAAAAACAGCGTAGTCGATAAAGTCCTTTTCCGCCCGGATCCGGCCTTTGTAAATGTCGATCACATACGAAAGGCCATGAAAAGTATAGAACGAAATGCCGACCGGGAGGATCACTTCCAGCACGAACGGGCTGACTTGCAGCCCAAAATTGCCAACGGCATCGGCAAAAGAGGCGGCGAAAAAATTGTAGTACTTGAACACGCCGAGGAAACCGAGGTTGATCCCGACGCTCAACCAAAACCAGAATTTTCGGGCCTTTTGGTCGGGCGCGGCGTCCATTTTCAGGCCCGTGTAATAGTCGAGCAGCGTGCTGAAAATGAGCAGGAACAAAAACCGCCAGTCCCAGCAACCATAAAAAAAATAGCTCGAAACCAGCAACAGCACGTTCTGGAAACGGAGGCTTTTGTTGCCCGAGAACCAATAAACCGCCCAGACGATCGGGAGGAAAAGGGCGAATGAAAGGGAGTTAAAGAGCATTTTTTAAAAATTTCCCCGCCAAAACGGGCCAATCGAGGTGTTCATCGTACAGTTTTCGGGCGTTTTGGCCGAGTTCCGCACTTTTTTCTTTTGATGACAGGCCGGATTTTATCGCCGCGTGGAGCGCGTTTTCGTCCAAGATATCGACCAAAAGGATGTTCTTTCCGTGCTCGAGAAGGGCGTTGTTCATGTCGCCCTTTGCCCCGACGACCGGAATTCCGAGCGAGCAACCGCAGGCGAGCGAGCCGCTCTTGTTGCAGGTGCCGCCGTCGCCCCATCGGCCAACGAGGTCGGGCGTGAAAAAGACATTGCCGAGCGAAAGGTGCTCGTAAATGTCCGCGCCGTCCATCTCGCCGACGGGGCGGAAATATGGGCGGCTCGAAAGGACATCCGGTGGCGTCGGGTTCCTTCCGCAGATCAACCAAATAAGGTCAGGGAAATCTTTGGCCAGCCTGTCAAAAGCGGCCAAATAGGGCGAGATGTCGCGGTTGCCAAACGTGCAGACAACCGGGGCGGCAGGGGGGATGCGCAGCCGTTCGCGGAGTTTTTTTGCCCGGGCGGGCGGGGTTTCGATGGGCGCGATGTTCGAGCCAACGGGGATGAGGGCCGTTTTTTCGCGCCATTTTTTGAGGTGCCCGGCGTAAATGTCGATGCTCGTCACGACCCGCGCCGAGGCCCCGGCAAGTCGGTTGGCGATGCGCATCTGCAAAAAAGAGGCGACCGCATTTTTCAGCCCCTCCATCGAGCGGATCTTCACTTCGTGGAAGACCGTCGTGACCGGGATTTTGAGCCGATGGAAGGTTTTATAAAAAGAAAAGAGGCCGAAAGGCAACCCTTTTGGGTGGTAATTGTGCGGCGCGTACTGCACGATGGCCCAATCGGGGCGGATGTTTTCGAGGGTTTTGGAAAAGGAAGCTGCGCCTTTTTTGTCCCAAAAATGGACGACCGGATGGACGGTAATGCCGTCGCCGGAACGGGCCGCCGTCTGGTCGGCATCGCAAACGACATGGATTTCCATGCCTTTGGCGGCCATCTCCTGCGCAAGCCGGAACGTATGGTCGCCAATCCCGCAGATCGTCGGCGGAAAATTTCGGGTGATAAATAGTGTTTTCAAGTGTTATAAGAGGCGGCTATTGGGGCTTTTCAGTTTGTCGAGCGCAAACTGGTTCATCTCCTCAAAAACCCGGAGCTGTTGTTGGGCCGTGCTGTGCAATTCCTCCAGTCTGATATCTTTCGCCACGCCTTTTCCCAATAAAATAGCATTGTAACTCTCCAAATTGCTCAAAACCGTCAGTTCGTGAAGGGTCGCCGTGTCGCGGATATTGAGGCTTTTGGCGGCGAGGCCTGGGTTGATTTCGCGCCATTCCTTGGCCGTGACCCCAAAAAGTGCCAAATTGAGTATATCGGACTCGCTTGCAAAAATGATGGCCTGTTGATTTTTTCGGACATAAAGTCCTCGAAATCGAAGACTTTTATTTCATCCCGACCAGCCCTTTCATTTTGCCCAAAAATCCCGGCTTGTCGTCCTGATAATAATTGGACGAATAGTAGCCATAATTATAGGAGTTGCCCCGCTCCTGCCGGACATCGTTGAGGAGGGTGTTCATGTTCGGCAGTTTTTTGCCCTGCGCGATCTCGTCCATGAACTTGAGGTGCGAGCTTTTCGTGAAATTGTAGCGGAAGACGACGAGTGTTTGGCTGATGAACTCCTTGAGCAAAAAAGCATCGGCCACCACCCCGACCGGGGCCGCATCGACGACGACAAAATCGTAGTGCCGTTCGCAATATTCAAAGAGTTCGCGCAGGCGGTCGGTCATCATCAACTCGGCCGGGTTGCGGGGCGTGGGGCCGCAGTCGGCAAAATGGAGGTTCGGCAGGCGGTCCCAGATATGGATCATGTCGCTCAAGCGGCCCTCGCCATTGAGGAATTGTGCGAGACCCGTTTCGTACTGTTTGCCTTCGAGATAAAGGCCCAGTTTTGGCTTCCGCAAATCGAGGCCGAGGACGATGACCTTTTTTCCCGTGAGGGCGAACGTGGTGGCGAGGTTGATCGCCATGAACGTTTTGCCCTCGCCGCTGACGGTCGATGTGATGAGGATGGCGCGGCTCTTGTCGGGCGTGGCCGTGTTTTGGAGGTTCGAGCGGATGAGGCGGAACGATTCGGCCAGCACCGAGCGGCTGTCGTTGATGATGAGGCGGGTGCGCTTGTCGCGGGCGTGCGGGATGAAGCCGACGAACGGCAGGTCGAGGTGCTTGTCGAGGTCGGAGCGGTAGAGGATCTTGTCCTTCAACATATCGCGGACATAAAGCACGAAAAGCGGCAGCCCCAGGCCGAGGAACATCCAAAAAAGGCCGAGTTGCAGCGGTTTCGGACTGACCTTTCCGCGCAGCGAGGCGCGTTCGAGGAGGCGCGAGGTGGGCACCTGCGCAGCGACATTGAGCGCGGTTTCCTCCCTTTTTTGCAAAAGGAACAGGAAGAGGGTCTCTTTGATGCTCTTTTCGCGCATGATCTTGGTCAGTTCGCGCTCGTTGGTGGGCATCATGTTGAGCTTTTCCTCGAGCGGGACGAGCTGCTGGCCGAGGCGTTCCTTGGCCGTGTTGACCTCCTGTTTGATGGTCTGGATGCTGATCAGGATATTGTTTTTGAGGCTTTTCAGCTCCTCGTCGCTAAAACCGAGTGCAGGGTTGGCCGAGGTGGCCGAGCCGAGCATCTGGTTTCGGCGGTTGATGAGGTCGTTGTACTTGCTGATCAGGGCGGTCAGCGGGGTGCTGCCGAGCACCTCGGTGCTGTACGGGAGGGCCGAGTACTTGTTGCCCTCGACCGGGTTGGAGATGATGTTCTCGATGCTTCGGATGAAATCGGCACGCTCGTCGAGGCCGTAAAGTTTCAGTTCGACGGCGTTCGATTTGTCGATGATGTTCTTGGCGACATCAGAGGTGATGACGGCGAGGCCACGGTCTTTTTTGAAGCCCTCTTCTTCTTTTTCAACGCTGTAAAGTTCGTTCGCCACAAAATTGAGCCGCTGTTCGATGAAGCTCATCGTGCGGCGGCCCGTGTTGTGCTTCGACTCCATGCTCATGGTGCCGTACTCCCGCACGAGGCGGTTGATGATGGCGATTGCCCTGTCGGGGATCTCGTCCACCATGCTGATGTTGAGGATATTGGATCGGCCTGCCTGCGCGATGCCGAGCTTGGAGGCGTATGCCCCGGCCATGGCGTATTCGTCGAAGACCTTGATGATGACCGGGTTTTGGTCGGTGAGGAGGCCCGTTTTTTTCAGCACAAGTTCGCGTTTTCCGTAGCTGAACGGCACGCCGTAGTTCATGATCTCGGTCTTGTCCTCCGTCCGATAAAGCAGGAAGCGCATCGCGTCGTAGTGCCGCACTTTTAGCTGGAAGTTTTTCTCGACGCCCGCCGTGTTCCAATAAAGCAGTTCGAGCGGGAGGTCGCCGTAAAGTTCGGTCGTCTTGACCTTCCCCTCTTGGGCATAGGTGACGTTGAGGTTGAGCGAATCGACGATGCGGCTCATCAGTTCGGTCGAGCCGAGGAGGCGGATGCGGTCCTCGATGAGCGGCGCGTCCTGATCGATGCCGGTGAGCTCGAGCATGGCCTCGCGGGAGACGGATTTTTGCTCCATGTCCTCGATCAGCACGGACCCGGTGACGTTGTAGGTCGTCTTGGTGTACCGCATATTGACATAAAACGCGCAGGCCCCGGCAATCAGCCCCAGCACGATCCAGTACCAGTTGTTGAGGATGATCGAATAATAATAGAGCATGTCCTTCGACTCGTTCTTTGCGTAAGCGGCCCGGGCCGTCGTGCGCTGCGGGCGGTTGCTGTCTTGGTTTATGTTGCCGTTGTCCATGATTATTTTATTAAAAAGCATGTTTTGGGTAATGATCCATCACCGCAAAGCCGCGTAAAGCGTGATCGTCAAAATGGAGATGCCCGTCGAAACATAGGCGAGGATGCGGCTCGAACGGTCGGCGACGGTATTGACCTTCGTCTTGTTCGGCTCTATATATACGACGTCGTTTTGTTGGAGATAATAATAGGGCGACGTGAATATGTTTTTCGATTGGAGGTTGAGGCGCTTGATTGACCGCTTGCCGCTTTTTTCGCGGATGACCATCACGTTCGTCCGGTTGGAATACGGCGTGAGGTCGCCCGCCATGCCGATGGCCTCCAAAACGGTGATCCGCTTGTTGGCCAGCCTGACCGTGCCGGGGTTCTTGACCTCGCCGAGGACGCTCACTTTGAGGTTGAGCAGGCGGATATGGACGACGGGGTCTTTGAGGTATTTTTTCAGTTCGGTGGCGAGGCCCTCTTTGATCTCGCTCAATGTTTTCTTGTTGACATTAAAACGCCCGATCACCGGGAAATCGATGAAGCCTTCCGTGTCCACCAAATATCCCGTCAACATCTCGATTGAACCGGCCTGCCCCTGCATGGCCTGCGCGAGGATGAGCCGGTCGTCGAGGGCGTTGAAGGGCTTGGCCGCGTCGATGTTGAAACTGGACACGCCGATCGAGAGCAGGTCGTCGGCTTGGATCCGGAGGTCGGTCTGGTTGCCGATGGCCTCCGTCTCGTCGGCCTCCGCGGCCACGTCGTTGAGGATCAAGAGCTCTTTGTGCGAGATGCACGACGCGAGGCTCATCGCGATGAGGAAAAACAGGGCCGGGGTTTTCATGAAATTGAGGAATTGATTTTGGTTTTGGTTTTGAATAGGGCTCTTGCAGAACAGTATATTGACCCGGCAATTGCCGTCGCGCTATCTATTTTTTGATTTACGAGATACGATTTACGAGATACGATATTTGATTTTTCGCGCTCCCGGCCCTGAATGGGTTGTCGATAGC
>JANOQP010000976.1:0-3905 GCA_031414895.1 Saprospirales bacterium | reverse complement strand
CTACCCTCTGGGGCTACCGGCTGTATAGTTACCCGTGAACAACTTTTTTAACACATAAGCCCATAGAAACTTCACATAGTTAAGATAGCTTTTTTGCCCCCGTTCGGGGCGGTTGGGGCGAGGCTTTTTGCCAGTTGTTTTTTTTGGAAACAAATCGCCCCACCATCTTCGTCCTTTTTTTCACCAACCAATTTTTCATGGCCGCTCAGCCCGTCATTTCGTCGGTCACGCCCCTCTCGACGACCGTCGAAAAATGGGGGAAATTCGAGGCAAAACTCGCACTGACCAGCTCTTTTACCAACCCGTTCGACTACGATGAAATCGCGGTAAAAGCCGTTTTCACCGCCCCCGATGGCTCGGAAAAAACGGCGGACGGCTTTTTCATGCAGGACTATAATTTCACGAACCAGACGACGGGCGCGGTTGCAACCGTCGGGCAGGGCGCGTTCAAAATCCGGTTTTCGCCCGACCAAATCGGCTCGTGGAAATACAAATTGAGCTGCACGACGGCAGCCGGGACGGGCAGTTTTGCGGAGAAAATTTTTGAGTGCACCGCCGTTGTTTCGCTCAAAAATCGGGGGTTTATTAAAGCCGACCAAACGAATTATCTGCATTTTGACGACGGCGGCCAATACATCCCCATCGGCGAAAACATGGCCTGGGGGACCGGCAACCAATATCCCGATTTCAAAAAATGGCTCACCGACCTCGCAGCAAACGGCGGTAATTTTATCCGCCTCTGGCATTGTTCGTGGGGCCTCGGCCTCGAATGGCTCAACGGCTCGAACGGCTACGCGGGGCTGCGGAAATACAAACAGACCAACTGTTTTTACCTCGACTGGATGATGGATTTTTGCACCGAAAAGGGCATCGGCGTGATGACCTGTTTGCAGCATCACGGGCAGGTGAGTACGCAGGTCAATCCGAATTGGTCGGAAAGCCCGTACAACTCGGCGAACGGCGGCCCATGTGCCTCGACCGACCAGTTTTTTACGAATGCCGCCGCGAAAAATCATGTCAAAAACCGGCTCCGTTACGTCATCGCCCGATGGGGATATTCGCGGGCGGTGCAGTCGTGGGAGCTTTTTAACGAGGTGAGCTGGACGGACAATTTTGTGCAAAACCAGTCGAAAGTGGCCGATTGGCACTTCGAAATGGCCGCTTTTTTGAAACAAAAAGACCCGCAAGGCCACCTCGTCACGACCAGTTATGCCGACGACCAGTCCGACCCTGCGGTTTGGGCGTCGCCCGATATTGATTTTACACAGACGCATTGTTACGTCGGCACGCCGTGGCTCGAACGGGTGCTGCAAAAGGGCAATTTGAAATACCTCAACCAACACGGCAAGCCGACCTTGAACGGCGAATTCGGCCTCGATGCACAGGCCAGCGGCCTCGGAACGGTCGACCCGACGGGCATCCATATTCACAACACGGCCTGGGGCAGCCTCTTTTCGGGCGCGCTCGGCACGGGCATGACATGGTGGTGGGATTCGTACATCGCGCCGAAAAACCTCTATTCGCATTTCGCGGGCGTGGCCGAAATCACCTCGAAAATCCCATTTCAAAAAGAAAATTTCGGCCCGGCAATCGTCACGGCGACGGGCGCGGCCTCCGACCTCACGCTCTCCCCCACCCTTTCCGGCTGGGGCGCGCTGGCCGACACGCTTTTTGAGATCGGCGCGGGCGGCCAGCTCGCAAACCCGAACGCGTCGCTCGCCTCTTTTTTATATGGCTCGGTCCGCAACGCGCAGCTCAAACGCGCCCCGGTTTTTAAGGCAAATTTCCCGGCGGCGGGCAAATTCAGGGTCAAAACGGCGGGTTCAGCGGGCAATTTGCCCAAAATCGTCATCTTTTTGGATGGCGTGAAAAAGCTCGACGTGGCCGCCGCCATCAACACGACCTATGAAATCAACGTGCCGAGCGGCCAGCACACCATCAAAGTGGACAATCTCGGCACCGACTGGATTTCGATTTCCAGCTACGAACTCCCCGGCATCGGCTCGACGGTCGATGCCTACGCGGTGCGTTCGGAGGACAAAAACCGCCTCGCCGCGTGGGTTTTGAACAACCGGTACAATTATGATTTTGTAAAAAACGTAGGCCAGCCGCCTGTTTCGACGGGCGCAATTTTGACGAACGAGGGTTTTGAAAACGGCCAGTTCACGGCCAGCTTTTACGACTGTTTGACGGGCGCGTTTTTGTCGAGCCAACCCGTGACCGTCGCGGGCGGAAAACTGACGGTCGCGCTGCCTGATTTTTTGTGGGACGTGGTTGTCGTCGTCGAAAGCCAGCCGCTCGGCGCACCGGATTTGGCGCAAAACGCGCTCGAATTTTCGGTCTTCCCCAATCCCACATTCGTAGCTATTTAGCTGGTAGCGCGGGACAGGTCCAAATTTCGCTTTTCCGAAAAGCGGTCGATTTGAAAAGGGCGACGGTCTCCCCTTTTTGGTTGACAATTTCGCAAAAATAATTGGAGAGTTTTTTTCCCAAAAAATATTCGCGGCAGGTCGCCACGAGT
The DNA here is from genome assembly GCA_031414895.1 of Saprospirales bacterium. Classification (GTDB taxonomy): domain Bacteria; phylum Bacteroidota; class Bacteroidia; order Chitinophagales; family Saprospiraceae; genus JANOQP01. The sequence goes on along the minus strand of JANOQP010000976.1, from coordinate 1,384 downwards.
TCGTCGCCCTCGAAAACGGGCGCGACATGGCTGATGCTGCACTCGACCGAGACCGACAGCCGCCCGTGCGAATTGCAGGCGAACGCGAACGCCGAATCGGCCAGCGAAAACGTGATGCCGCCGTGCGCCACGCCAAAACCATTGACCATTTCGCCCGAAACCGTCATTTTCAGGGTGCAAAAACCAGGACCAACTTCGACCAATTGCATCCCGAGCAGGCGGCTGAACGCATCCAGCGCCATCATTTTGTTGAAAATTTCGACTGGGGACATTTTTAGGCGTATTGAAAATGCAAATTCAAAATCAAAAAGCCGCTATCGAAGCTGCCGATTTGGAATTTGTCGATAGCTGCTTTTTGATTTTGGGCTTGAACTTGAATTTAATTTGACGATTTCCGCGGCAGCATCCCATCCCGTTGCGCCGCCTGCCAAACAAACCACGCCGTGATCGTCGCCGCCTGTTTCATATCGGCAGCGGAAAGGTGTTCCCAAGTGTCAAAATTGGAGTGGTGCGTGCGGTTCGAATATTCGACCTCTTCCTGGATGAACTGAAAACCGGGGATCCCGGCGCGGTCGAACGAAAGGTGGTCGGTGCCGCCCGTGTTCGACATCGAAATGGTGGACGCGCCGAGCTTTTTCCACGGTGCGAGCCATTCGCGGAAGATCGGGCCGACCGCTTCGTTGCCCTGTTGGTAGATGCCGCGGATCTTTCCGGTCCCGTTGTCGAGGTTGAAATAGGCGGAAATCTGGGCGTTTTCCGGCTTATTGCCCGAAATATCGCCCGCCGTATCGCGCGTCACGAAATGCTGGTCAACATACCCACGGCTGCCAAGCAGGCCCTGTTCCTCGCCCGTCCAGAGCGCGAGGCGGAGGGTGCGGCGCGGTTTTTCGCCCGAAATACGGATGTATTCTTGCAAGATCCGAGCAGCCTCGATCATCATGGCCGAGCCAACGCCGTTGTCGGTTGCGCCTGTCCCGGTATGCCACGAGTCGAAATGCGCGCCGAACATGACCACCTCGGCGGCCTTGTCCGTGCCGGGGATCTCGGCGATGATGTTGCGCTCCATCGGGTCGTCCTCCTGAAAATCGGTTTCGAGCCGGAGGCGCAGCGACGCATTTTCCCCCTTTTGCAAAAGCCGGAAAATGCGGCTGTACTGCTCGTTCGCGACGGTGATTTGCGGGATGACAAACTCACCGTTTTTGCGGGTGTCCTCGGACTTTCGGGCTCGTCCGCCAGAGATAAAGACGGTCCCGTAATCGCCTTTATATTGACGGTCGAGGATGGCGAGCGGTTTTTCGTCGTACAGAAAATTCCAAAGTGCCTTTGAAAAACCGGGCGACATATTGCCCCAACGGCGGCCCGACCCGCTCGGCGACGGTTTTTG
>JANOQP010000975.1:0-5868 GCA_031414895.1 Saprospirales bacterium | reverse complement strand
TTGAATTTGAGTAATTTGTGGCAAAAAACTATTTCACCCAATTGACCCGCGCCGTCATCACGTCCCGCGAATTGCCCCCGACCATGATGTCAAAATCGCCCGCTTCCCAGTCGAATTTGAGGTCGTGGTTGTAAAATTTGAGGTCCTCTGTCGAGATTTCAAACGTGACGGTTTGCGATTCACCCTTTTTCAAAAACGTTTTTTGGAAGCCCTTCAACTCTTTCACCGGCCTCGACGTGCTGCCGACGACATCGCGGACATACAGTTGAACAACTTCTGCGCCGTCCAGCGCGCCCGTGTTTTTGACCAAAACCGAGGCCGTCAATTTTTGGTTGCCGAACATTTTGTCGCTGTTCAACTTGAAATCCGAGTACTCAAACTTGGAATATCCGAGCCCAAAACCGAACGGAAAAAGCGGCGAGTTTGGCACGTCGAGGTAGTTCGACTGAAATTTTTGCCCCGGTTTCGCCGCGTCCTCTGGCCGCCCCGTGTTTTTGTGGTTGTAATAAATCGGCACCTGCCCGACCGAGCGCGGGAACGTGACGCAAAGTTTCCCCGACGGGTTTTCGAGGCCAAAAAGGATATCGGCAATGGCATTTCCGGCCTCGGTGCCGCCAAACCATGTGTTCAAAACGGCGGTCGCGGTCTCTGTTTCGTGCTGGATCGTCAATGGCCGGCCCGTGAAAAGCACCAAGACCACCGGTTTGCCCGTCGCGGCGAGCGCATCGAGGAGGGCGGATTGGTTGCCGGGGATGCCGAGGTCGGTGCGGCTCGAAGCCTCGCCCGTGAAATCGGCGGACTCGCCCAAAACGGCCACGATGATGTCGGAATTTTGCGCCAATTTGACGGCCTCATCGCGCAATTGTTGCGGGCTGCGGGTGCTGTCCACCGAGATTTGCGGGGTAAAAACATTCGCTTTGCGCACCAAATCCGGGTCGTCGGAGATGTTCGCGCCTTTTGCGTAGGTGATGATGGCCGCGTCGCCCGCGACATTTTGGAGGCCTTCGAGGACAGTGACCGACTTTTGATGTTCGCCGGAAACGGCCCAGGTGCCGAGCATATTTAGTTTGCTGTCCGCCAACGGCCCGATGAGCGCGATGCGGGCTGTCTTTTTCAGCGGCAGCACGGCCACGCCCGCCGAATTGGCGGGTTTTTCATTTTTCAATAAAACAAAAGACTGCGCGGCGGCACGGCGGGCGACGGCGCGGTTCTTTTTTGATAAAATCTCGGTCGCGGCAAGTGTCTCGTCGCAGTTGCGATAGGGGTTTTCAAAAAGGCCCAATTTGTATTTTGCCTCCAAGATCCGTCGGCAGGCGAGGTTGATTTCCTTTTCAGAGACCTTTTTTTCGGCGAGCGATTTTTTCAAGGTGGTCAAAAAGCCCTCGCCGACCATGTCCATGTCCGAGCCGGCCCGGAGCGCGAGCGCGGAAACGGTTTGGAGGTCGCCGAGGCCGTGGTTGATCATTTCATTGACCCCCGTATAATCGGTCACGACGAAGCCGCCGAAACCCCACTCGGTCCGTAAAACATCGGTCAAAAGCCAGCGGTTCGCGGTCGCGGGAACATCGTCCACGGTGTTGAAACTCGCCATCACCGACGCGCAACCGGCCTCGACCGCCGCTTTATAGGGCGGAAAATATTCGTTGTACATCCGTTGGCGGCTCATATCGACGGTGTTGTAATCGCGCCCGGCCTCGGCTGCGCCATAAAGTGCGTAGTGTTTTACGCAGGCCATCATGTTCGTTTTTTGGGTCATGTCGCCCTGATATCCGCGCACCATCGCCCGCGCGATTTGGCTGCCGAGGTAAGCGTCCTCGCCGCTGCCCTCCGCGATACGCCCCCAACGCGGGTCGCGGGCGATATCGACCATCGGCGAAAAAGTCCAGTTGAGGCCGTCGGCGGTGGATTCGGCGGCGGCGGTGCGGGCGGTTTCCTCGATGAGTTTCATGTCAAAACTGCACGCGAGGCCGAGCGGGATCGGGAAGTTCGTCTTGTGCCCGTGGATCACGTCGGAGCCGAAAAAGAGCGGGATCTTCAGCCGCGTGTTGGCGAGCGCCATTTCTTGGATGCGCCGCGTCTGGCCCGCGCCGATCACACCAAACATCCCCCCCACGTTGCCCGTTTTTATTTTGCCCTCCACATCGGTCGAAACGACGGCGCCGGTCGGCAGGCCCCAACCGGGCGTGATGAGGTTGAGCTGCCCGATTTTTTCATCGAGGGTCATTTTTTTCATCAGACCGTTGATGAACTTGTCCATTTTGGGGTCTTTTTTTTGGGAAAAAAGGGGTGCGGCGAGGAAGGCCAAAAAGAGGATTGCGACGGTGCGTTTCATGTTATTTTTGAAAATTTTGGTTTAAACCACGAAGGGCACAAAGGTTTCACAAAGATTTTGGATAGTGGTCTTTGTGAAAACTTTGAGTCCTTTTTGGTATGCATTTTTTTTAAAAAAGACAAAATTTGATGGACACAGGCGAGATCATCTTGTACCAAAACGTAGACGGAAATATCAAAATCGATGTCCGGTTGGAAGGGGAAACTGTTTGGCTGACGCAAGACCAAATGGGGCAACTTTTCGGCAAATCGAAATCCACGATTAGCGGACACATCAAAAATGTGTTTGGTGAAGGGGAATTGGACGAAAAAGTGGTTGTTCGGAATTTCCGGACAACCACATCACACGGGGCCATCGAAGGGAAAACGCAACAATCAAGTACCAACTTATACAGCCTCGACGTGGTCATTTAAAAAGGGGACATAAGCATTGCCAAAAACTACCTAAACGAAGACGAAATGAAACTACTGGGCCTATTGGTCGAGCAATATTTGGCATTTGCAGAAACGATGGCGCAACAAAAAATGCCGATGTACATGAAGGATTGGGTTCAACGGTTGGACAGCATCTTGCAACTGAATGGCCGTGAACTATTGACCCATGCAGGAAAAGTCAGCCACGAAATGGCTTTGGAAAAGTCGAACTTCGAGTTTGAAAAATATAGGTCAGCTCAAAAAAAATTGGAAAACGAACAGAACCTGAACGAAATCGAGGCTGACATAAAACGGTTGAAAAAGTAGCGGAATGACCTCACCAAAGTTCCGAGACGCGCCGATAAAGTTCCCCCATTTTCAAATCGCAACCGACGGAATTGATCCGAAATTCGCCTTCCATCCCGGTCGTTTTCGTGAATTTCCAATGGTTGTCCGTCGGGTTTTCCCGAAAAAAGACCTCGACCTCGGCTGCCGATTGGTTGATGAGGACGTATTCTTTGAGGCTTGGGATGGTCTGATATTGGGTGAATTTTTCGTTGCGGTCATAAAGCTCGGTACTTTTTGAGAGCACCTCGAACAGAACTGTGGGATTCAAAATGACACTATGGCTGCCACGGTAATATTCGGGCTTTCCCAAAATAATGAGTCCGTCTGGGTAAAATGTTTTGTTGTAGGCAGGAACATGGACTTTCATATCCGAGTTGAGGACATAGTTTTCGAAGTCTGCCTCGTACAAAAGGTTGTTCAGCAAATACAACAGGTTGGTGGCCAAAAGTGTATGGGATAGTGTTCCTCCGGGCATCTTTTTTCGTTTTCCGTTGTGAAATTCGTGTTTGTGCAGTGCCTTTTCCTCCTTTTTGAGGTATTCGTCAAAAGTGAGGAGCGCGGGCTGCCGGGCTTTCACGACTGATTTTTGTGCAACAGCTTCCATGGTGAAAGGCTTTTTTTGAAAATTGTGCAAGGTTTTGTTCATTTACCGATAAGGATTTTTTGCTGGATCCATCCGGTTGTCCCAAACGAAAATGATGGCGATGTTTTGGCCGAAAATCCGATAAACCAAATAGTGGTTTTTCCCGACCCGAAGGCGGCGGACATTTTTGAACCGCTGGAGGGGCTGGCCGGTTTCTGGAAATTTTTGGATGCGGTCAAGTCGCTCGAACACTTTTTCCAAAAAGGCCTCCGCCGTTCTTTGTGAATATTGATTGCGGAGAAACGTCAGCACTTCGCGCAATTGCAAGGATGCCTTGTTTTTCCAAATTACTGTTTTAGCCATTCGTAAGCCAGTTTTTTGACCTTTTCATTGGGAATGGCATCGCTCAAATCATCGCTTTCGGCGACTGCTTTTTCGAGCATCCACAAAAGTTCGGGCGATAGATCGGCCAAACGGTCTTCTGCTTGGAGCATCGAATGGCAATTGGCGAGCATTTGTTGCAACAAATCGGGGTCGTTTATTTCGGCCAAAAGGCTGATGAAGCTGCCCCGGATTTCCATGACGTTCATAACTGGAAAATTTTGGACAAAAATAGGTTTGAATATCCCCAAAAAAAAAATCGGCAAGGCAAAACACCCCGCCGATTTTTACAAAAACGACCGTAAAAAATTGAGGGGATGACTTCAAGTCATCCCCTCAATAGCTTCATTCTTCGTAATAATCAAGCCCCAAGTTCGTGATAAGCTCCTCGCCCATGAGGTAGCGGAGCGTATTTTCCATCTTGTTCAATTGCTTGAAGATATCGTGGATTGGCTCCAAACCGGCAGCAGTCTGCGGGGCCTTGAAATAAAACGAGAGCCATTCCTGCACGCCGCTCATGCCGGCCCGCTGCGCGAGGTCCATGAAGAGCGCGAGGTCGAGCACGATCGGCGCGGCCAAAATGGAGTCGCGGCAGAGGAAATTGATCTTGATCTGCATCTGGTAGCCGAGCCAACCGAAGATGTCGATATTGTCCCAGCTCTCTTTGTTGTCGCCGTGCGGCGGGTAATAGTTGATGCGGATCTTGTGGTACAGTTCGCCGTAAAGTTCGGGCTGGGCCTTCGCGTCGAAAATGCCGTCGAGGACATTGCCCTTCGAGACCTCTTTCGTCTTGAAATTTTCGGGTGCGTCCAAGACCTCGCCGTCGCGGTTGCCCAAAATATTGGTCGAAAACCAGCCGCGCACACCGAGTGCACGGGCGTTTAAACCGGGGGCGACGATGGTTTTCATCAAAGTTTGGCCGGTCTTGAAGTCTTTTCCGCCGATCGGCACTTTGTGTTGCTTGGCAAGTTCGACGAGCGCGGGGATGTCGCAGGTCAAATTTGGCGCGCCGTTGGCGAACGGAACGCCCGATTTGATGGCCGCCCAAGCGTAAATTTGGCTCGGCGCGATCATCTGGTCGCTCTTGCGGAGGCCTTCCTCGAACGCCTCGATGGTCATGTGGACGGGCCCGACCTCGATATATGCCTCGGTCGAGGCGCACCAGACCATCACGAGGCGCGAACATTTGTTCACCTCCTTAAAATTGGCGATGTCGGCAATCAATTGCTCGCCGAGGTCCATTTTGGACTTGCCGGTTTTGACGTTCGGGCCGGTGATATTTTTGATATAAGAGGAATCAAAAACCGCTGTCATCGGTTTGATCTTCGACAGTTCGGGCTTCAATTTGTCGAGCATCGGCTGGTCGAGGACGGCCGCATTGACCGCCGCTTCGTAGGCATTCGCCGAAAAAATGTCCCAACCGCCAAAAACGACCTGATTGAGCTGCGCGAGCGGCACAAAATCGTTGATGCGCGGCTGGCGGTTTTCGGTGCGCTTGCCGACGCGGATGCTGCCCATCTGGGTCAGTGCGCCGACGGGCGAGCCGATGCCCTTGCGTGCCGCGATCACGCCCGCGTAAAAAGTGGTGGCGACCGCGCCCATGCCGGGCGTGAGGATGCCCAATTTGCCGGAGGCCGGGGCGATTTTAGTTTTTTTCAGTTTTGCCATTATTTATTTATTGAAAAAAAGATTGTTTGCGAAAAAATGGTCGAGGGGCGAAAAGGTTTGATTTTGGGCGGCAAAGGTCGAAATTTTGGGCAAAAAAGGGGCAAGCCGGGCCGTTTTATTGAAAATGTGGGGCCGGTTTTTTT
>JANOQP010000974.1:0-5394 GCA_031414895.1 Saprospirales bacterium | reverse complement strand
GAACGAAAAACCAGTTTTTATTAAACAAAAACTAGCCCGGTCAGTTATCTTTATACAGAACGCTATTGGTCGAATCCGTAGATTTAACCGACAAAACCCAATTTATGTCCAAAAAAATAACCGTTATCGGGGCCGGTTTCGCCGGGATTTCGGCTGCTTGTTACCTGGCAGCGGCTGGTTTTGACGTGGTTGTTTTGGAAAAAAACAGTTCGCTCGGGGGCCGGGCGCGGGTCTTTGAGGCCGATGGCTTCAAGTTCGACATGGGGCCGTCGTGGTATTGGATGCCCGATGTTTTTGAGCGTTTCTTCAACCATTTTGGCAAAAAAGCGGACGATTATTATCAACTGACCCGCCTCGACCCATCGTACCGGGTCTATTTTGGGGAAAACGATTTGGTTGATTTGCCAGCATCGATGCCCGAATTGGAGGCCCTTTTTGAAAAAATCGAGCCGGGGAGCGGGCTGAAACTGCGCCAATTTTTGAAAGGAGCGGAATACAAATACCGTGTCGGCATCGGCGAGTTTGTCCAAAAACCGAGCCTGTCCATTTTTGAGTTTGCCGATTTCCGGCTGCTTTCGAGCCTGTTCAAATTACAGATGTTCAGTTCGATCAGTTCCGAGATCAGGGGGCATTTTAAAAATGAAAAGCTGCGGCAGATCCTCGAGTTTCCGGTGCTTTTTCTCGGCGCGACGCCGCAAAAAACGCCCGCACTTTATTCATTGATGAACTATGCGGACATGGTCGGCGGCACTTGGTACCCGCTCGGCGGGATGCACAAAGTGATTGAGGGCATGGTCAGCCTGGCCCGCGAACTCGGCGTACGGTTTGAAACGGATTGCGAGGTCAGCCAGATTTTGGTCAAAAACAGCCAGGCGGTCTATGTTTTTTGCAAAAACGGGCGGGAATTTCCGACCGACCTGGTCGTCACCGGAGCGGATTATCACCATGTCGAGCAAAACCTATTGACGGAAGACCTTCGTAACTATCCAAAAAAATACTGGGAATCGCGGGTCATGGCGCCGTCGTCGCTCCTATATTATATGGGTGTGGACAAAAAAATTGGCGGGCTGCTGCACCACACGCTGTTTTTCGACCGCGATTTTGGGCGGCATGCGGAGGAAATCTATACCAATCCGGCGTGGCCGAGCGACCCGCTTTTTTATATCGGCTGCCCCTCAAAGACCGATGCGAAGGTCGCGCCTGATGGCTGTGAAAACCTGTTCATGCTCGTCCCGGTCGCGCCCGGTTTGGAGGACACGCCCGCGGTTCGCGAAAAATATTACAATTTGCTCACCCAGAGGCTCAACAAATTGACCGGACAGCGGGTTGGCGAAGCGGTGGTTTTTCGGCGGACATATGCCCACCAAGATTTTGTGAGGGACTATCACGCCTTCAAGGGCAATGCTTACGGACTGGCGAACACGTTGATGCAGACCGCTTTTTTGAAGCCGAGCTTGCGCAGCCGACGGGTCAAGAATTTGTATTTTACGGGGCAATTGACCGTGCCGGGGCCGGGCGTGCCGCCGTCGCTGATTTCTGGGGAAGTTGTTGCGCGGGAAATCATCAAAAATGAAAAGCCGTCCTAAATCATTGAAAATCAGAACGTTGCAATAATTTTAAAATCAAAATCCTACCTAATCGCAATTCAAAATGAAGCTTTTCCGCGAAACCTGTTTTGAGTGCAGCCGACTGATCACGCAGCGGTACAGCACGTCGTTTTCGATGGGCATCCGGGCGTTCGACCCGAAGTTCCGCGCCCCGATCTATGGCATTTATGGCTTCGTCCGGTTCGCCGACGAGATCGTGGACACGTTCCACGGATTCCCGAAAAAGGAACTGCTCGACCGTTTCACCGCCGATACCTACAGGGCCATCGAGGAGCGCATCAGCCTCAATCCGGTGCTGCATTCGTTCCAAAACGTGGTGCACGAATACGGCATCGAGCACGAGTTGATCGCCGCTTTTTTGCACAGCATGGAAATGGATCTCGAGCAAAACGAGCATTCAAAACAGACCTACGACGACTATATTTTTGGTTCGGCGGAGGTCGTCGGGCTGATGTGCCTGCGGGTTTTCACGGAAAAAAATGAGGAAAAATTTCAAGTTTTGAAAGACCCGGCGCGGCGATTGGGCGCGGCATTTCAAAAAATAAATTTCCTCCGCGACCTGAAAGCGGACCACGACGAACTGGGCCGCGTTTATTTTCCGGGTGTCGATTTCAAGAATTTCGATGCGCGGCAAAAGGCAGAAATCGAGGCCGACATCAAAGCCGATTTTGACACCGGGCTCGAGGGCATCCGAAACCTGCCGAACGGGGCGCGTTTTGGGGTCTATTTGGCCTATGTTTATTATCAAAACCTGTTTTTGAAGATCCGAAACTCGCCCGCGACGCTCGTCGCAAAAAAACGGATCCGGGTCTCGGACAAACGAAAAGTGTACCTGCTTTTCAGTTCGGCGGTGAAAAACCAGTTGGGCTGGATTTGATTTTTCCCATAAAAAAACCGGAGGATCCGCTTCAACGAATCCTCCGGTCGATGGAGATTTTCAAACTTGTGATTAAAGCCAAAAACTGGGTCTTTCAGGAAACGAAGTCGGGGGCATTTGGCTGAAAAAAAATCGGTGGGGAGCAGTTGTGCTTAAATGAAATTGCAGGTTCAGGCCGGCGTTTTTTTGATGCTCGCCTTGATTGCCTGAATGAGGTCGATGCCGGCCTTGCGGCGCGGGAGCTGCGCTTTTATGAGCTCCCGGAACGATTGTTCGTTTGGATTAAACGGAGAAACGGAGCGGTTGGCTGGTTGGGTGGGGGCTTGCTCGCCCGGGGCTTTTGGCCCGAAGTCCTGCTGTTTAAACTGCTGTTTCATAAAAAAAACGTGCTTTTATGGCCGGCGGGAAACGTTTTTTCCGCACGACCGGTGAACAAATCAAATGTCAAAATCCTGTTTGTGTTTCCATGCCCGCTGCAAAATCGAGGCCACGAAGGACGCTATTCACTACCAAACCCGGGCTGTTTTTTGTCAAATTTTTCGAGTCCGTCGGGTGGCTTGCAAATCGCCGTTTTTCCGGTGTCAGGAAACAAAAAACCCGATAGTTGGCACATCCGCCCAAAAACCAACCAATAATTGGTAGTTGTTTTTGGAGATGCCCCAATTAGTCGGGTTTTTCCGTTTTTGAGCTGTCCGGCCTGGTTTCGTAACCGAGGTCGGTGGCATATTTTTGAAGGTCTTTTTTCATCGAGTTCCGCGCCCTGTGGAGCCGCGAACGGACCGTTCCAATCGGAATATCGGCAATGGCCGCAATCTCTTCGTAGCTGAAATCTTCCACAAAGCTCAAGATCAGCACCATCCGGTTGGCCGGTGTGAGGCGTTGCACGGCGAGCGTAATCTCGTCGCCCATCATGGCGGCGTGGATGTCCTGTTTGAGGTGGCGGTTCTGGTTCGGGTTGCGCGAATTGGCATGGGCGACGGCAAAATCCTCATAAGGGATCTGGGTGCCGCGCACCTTTTTTTTGCGGTAATTATTGATGAACTGGTTGCGGCAGATGGTGAAAAGCCATGCTTTCGCGTTCGAGCCGGGCAGGTAATGGTGCATATTTGCCCAAGCGCGGGTCATGGTTTCTTGCGCGAGGTCCTTCGATTCGGCGTCCGATTGGCACAAATGGTACGCGAAAGTGAGCACCCCGTCAAGGTGCGGCATCAGTTCCTCGTGGAAGATGCGCTCGTTTTCGCTTTCGTACTGTTTGATCGCCATGATGGCCATAAAGGTAGCAATTTTTAAAATTTTGGGGTGCCCAAATTCGGGGCATTAACCGAAGGTCAAAACTTGAAAGTTCCATTTTGGATGAAAAATTTTGCGGTGGGGCAGCTTTTGGCTGGCTTTTTGAAAAAAAGAAAATCCATGCTTTGGCGCAAAAAAGCTCAAATTTGCCCCCGCCCAAAAAATGCGCCCGCTCCTTAAAATATTGACCTTCAACCATTTGGAACAAAAAAAATGAACGACAGAAAGAAAATGCTCATCGTGGAGGACAGCCCGGCGGATGTCATGTTGGTCAAGCTCGCGCTCGAGGAAACGGGTGTCCAACTTGACGTTGTCCATCTCTCCGACGGTCAGGAAATGCTCGATTATATGCGCACCGAAAAGGCCGGGGCGACCGCTTTCGTGCTGCTCGATCTCAATATCCCAAAGGCCAACGGGATCGATATCTTGAAGAAAAAAATGGCCTCCGATGAGTGGAAATGGCTGCCCGTCATCATGTTCAGCTCCTCGACGCGCGAGGACGATATCCGGCAATGCTTCACCAACGGGGCCAGCGCGTACGTCTGCAAACCGGTCGATTTCAACGAGTTCAATTTCACGATCCAGCAGGTCGTGCGGTTTTGGGGGCAGGTCAATTTGTTGCCGAGGGGCTGATTTTTTTAAATTTAACTAAATTTGCGGAATGAAATCCATGAATTTGGCTATTTTTGTGGAACGCAATCCACAAATTTGTCAAAAAATCATCCTTCAATATCATGGATCCTCTTTCACGCGCCCTCGAACCCAAGATTTTACAAAAATTGGAAGCCGGAAAAGTCACCGTCCTTTTTGGTGCGCGGCGCACGGGCAAGACTTTTTTGCTCAAACAAATCCTCCAAAAACAGACCGAACCAACCCTTTTGCTCAACGGCGAGGACTTCGATGTGCAACGGTCCCTGGTCAACCGGAGCGTGGCACACTATAAAAATTTGCTCGGCGGCTGCCGTTTTTTATGCATTGACGAGGCGCAGAAAATTCCGAACATCGGCGCAATCCTCAAATTGATGGTGGATGAAATCGAGGGTCTTAAAATTATTGCAACAGGTTCGTCGGCCTTTGACATGAACCGCCAGTTCGGTGAGCCGCTGACAGGGCGGAAAACCACCTTCAGGATTTTCCCGGTCGCCGAAATGGAGTGGCGGGCACAAGAAAGTCCATTTGAACAGGCAACGAAAATGCGCGAGCGGTTGGTTTTCGGCGGCTACCCGGCCTTGATGCACCTCCCGAACCGCGCCGAGAAAGCCGAATATTTGGCCGAAATGGTGCGCAGCTATTTGTTGAAGGACATTTTGGAACTGGAAGGCATCAAGTTTTCCGGCAAGATCCTCGACCTCCTCCGTTTGGTCGCTTTTCAGGTCGGGAGCGAGGTTTCCATAAACGAACTTGGTCGGCAAATCGGCATGGACAGCAAAACAGTGGACAAATATCTCGACTTGCTCGAACAGGTTTTCGTCATCTTTCGGGTGCGCGGTTTTAGCATGAACCTGCGGAAAGAAATCGTCAAAAGCCCCAAATTCTATTTTTACGACAACGGTATCCGGAATGCGGTCATCTCCAACCTTCAACCAATCGAGATCCGGCAGGACACGGGCGCACTTTGGG
>JANOQP010000973.1:0-2882 GCA_031414895.1 Saprospirales bacterium | reverse complement strand
CAGCATCGGGGCGCCGGTATGAGTGTGGGGGTGACTTGAAGCCACCCCCTCACTTTTCGGGATGTCCAAAAAATTGGGCAAGTTCTCGTTTTCCCAACCGGGGATCAACGCCAAACATTCGCGCCGCTCCTGTTCGGAGGTCGCATGCAGGACAGTCATTTTCAATAAAAACCGCCCAAAATAGCGGTGAAAAACCGGCTTGAACCGCCCCGAAATCGAGAACGGGCTCAACATCCCGCGCGGCGCGAGGAACGGTTTCACGCCCCGCGCGGCACAAATCGCGACCGAAAAAAGCACCGTGATGTTCCACCAAGAATGGATGTGCACGGCATCGAACCGCCGCACATTTTGCCAGAGCCAGCCGAGCAGCGCGGGCGAAAACTGCGAGTGGTCGCCCGTCCATCGCGGAAAATAAAAGACCTCGACGCCGTCCACCGTTTTCGGCGTTTTTTTGAAAACGGGCAGCTCGTTTTTGCCGTCGGCGGTCGTCGTGGCGACGGTCACGCGGCAACCGCCCCGCGCCGCCAGCATCTCGCCGAGGAGGCTGACGGAGGTTTGCGTGCCGCCATAGACGACCGAGGGTTTGTAGGTCGGGATGATCTGGAGGACGGTCAGGGATTGATCTGATGTGGGCAAAAAAATGGCACTCACTTTTTCTTGTGATAGACGACCGCCCAGTTTGTGTGCAGTTTTTTCCGCAGGAAATTGGGCAGCCGCTGGGTCGCCCGTTCGATGCGATAGACGATTTTTTGGGGGATGAACGGCAAGATCTTGTGGAGCAGGACGTGGCCGCTCGTCAACGGGTTGGAATGGATGCTGACCTCGACCGGGTCGAGGCCCGCCCGGTTGCCCAGCCCGATCAGCTCCTCTTCGTAGAGCAGGAAAATATGCCCGTCGGAATTGGGCTTGAACTGCACGGCCTCGAAGTCCTCCGGCGTGGCGTACTCCGAAAACTTGGGCAGTTTGTTCTTGAAATATTCCCCGCTGGGGGTCGTCATGAAGATATGCCCGCCGGGCCTGACCAGTTCGGAAACCAGTTCGAGGAACTCATCGGGGTGTGCCACATGCTCGATGATCTCGGTGATGACGACGGCATCGTAGGCCCTGCCGCGGCAGACCTCGAAACAGTTTCCGGCGATGTATTCGATGTTGCCCCGCTCGTACTTCATCTTGACGTATTCGATGAGCTCCTCGCGCAGGTCGTTCCAAGTGACCTTGTACCCGGCCTCGGCCATCAGCAGGCTGAAATTGCCCTGCGCGGCGGCGATGTCGAGTATTTCGGCGCCCGCCGGGAGGTATTTTTGGAGGAGGCCGAGGGTCTTTTGCTGCCGCATCTTATAGGCATAATGATAGCCGAGGCTGTTCGGCGCCGTCTGGCCGAACACCTCCATGCGGTCATAAACGTGGGATTCCCTCCAGGTTTGTGGCCAATTTTCGTTGTATTCGATGGTTTTCATTTAAGATTGGATTGATTTACTGATTGCCGCCCCTTCATAACCGGGCTTCACCACTTTGTTGGAAAAACCGAGCGTCAGCGAGATGCAGTTGATGAGGAAAAAGCCGAAATGGCTCAACGCGCCGAACCAGATGATGCCCATTTCCGTGCGCAGGTCGAGGGTGAAAATAAGGACCGCTTGATTGATGATGGTGAACGGCGTGTACAGCCAATGGTACTTGACCCAGCCTTTTGAGGCAATAAACCAGTACATGAACGAGACGTACTGGAAAAAGCACGACCCCACGACCATCACGAAAAGCTCCTCCCGGAGGTTCGCGTACTTTTCGCCGAGCGCCCAGAGCAACAGGTCGGGGAAAAAATAGGCCATCAGGCACATCGCCACGAGCAGCGCGATATAGACCGCCGATGATTGGAAAAACTTGTCCCTCAACCGTTTCAGGTCGTGTTCCTTGGCAAAAACGGGGATCAGCACCGTCGTCAATGTCATGTTCAAAATGGCAAAAACGACCATGATCCGCCCCAGTGCCGTTACGTTCGAGATCGAGGTGACGTTGAGAAAAATGGACAGCAGCACGATCACCACCTGCCCCTGAAAAACAAAGTAGAGGATGTTGAGCGCATCCGATTTGATCAGCGAAAAGACCTCTTTGCGATATTCCGGGTCCACCGCCGTCGCCGGTTCGTACAGCCCCGCGACCTGCCGTTGGATCATCCGATATTGGATCAAATACGACAAAAGCGTCACCAGCAAGATAGGGAACACAGCCCCCGGCAGCACCAACAGCAGCACCGCGACCACCCCAAGCCGGACAACCGACGGCACGAGCTCGTACCGGTTGATGATGTCCGTCCGGTTGAGGAGCTTGGCGACCTCGAACTTCAGGTTCGCGTGGATCTGCAGCCAAACGATCGCCAGCACCACCGCCAGCGCAAACAGGGCGAAGCCGAGGCCGATCCCGTTTTTGTAAAAAAGCCAAATCGTGTAGGCCGCGAACGGTGCCAGCATCCACCGAAAGAGCATCATCCGCAGGCTTTCGAGCGTCCGGACCAAAGAGCCGACCGCTTGCCGGTCCTGCCAGACCCGACCGCCGATGACCGACATCCCCATTTGGATGCCGATGCCGCTGACCAGCGCAATCACCGACAGCACGGAAAAGAACAGCGCATACGCCCCATATTCCTCCTTCCCCAGCGATCGGATGATCAGAAAGCCCGTCAGCGCGTTCACCACCTGTGAGACCGCCTGAAAAAAACCGACGTTGAGTATCCGCTTGAACAGTGCGCCCTTGAAAATCCCGATCAATTTGTTTAAGTTTTCGTAGCTGTTTAGCCTTGGCGTGTACCGGCGGCTTTAGCCGCCGACTTTTCGCTAAATTGACAAATTATCTTCAAAAATCATCCTGAATTGGCGGTTAACGCAGCC
>JANOQP010000972.1:0-2333 GCA_031414895.1 Saprospirales bacterium | reverse complement strand
CCTATTTCAACAAAAAATGCCCGATCCCGCATTCGAGACAGCGTTTTTCGGCGCAGAGTTTTTTGGTCAATTGCAATAGCGACTGGCTTTCGTAGCTGTTCCGTGCCGAGATCCCGGCCGCTGCCCAATTGTCCATGATCGAATTTGCCTCCGGCGGCAGGGCCTCCAAAATTTTCAGGGCGCGGTCGCCGAGGTCCTCCCGGTTTGTTTTTTTTCCATAAAAAAAGAGGAACGGCGCGACCGTGTTGATGATCAAAAGTTGGACGGCATCCGCGCCAAAAGTCTTGCGCCGGCGCGGGGATATTTTATCAAAAACATAGTGCGACTGCCAATAATCGCTCACCTCGGCATGGAACAAATTTTCCATTTCGCGCAGCGTCCGGGCCTCGATCGTTTTTGAAAAAAGGTGGCTGCCGTGGTGGACTAGCCATGCGAGCTGCGCGAGCCGGATGGTCGGGAAATTGGGCGGCCGCAGCCGCAAAAACTTCATCGGCGAGCCATCGAGCGGCACGAGCTGATATTTGTGCCGAAGGAACTGGTATTCCTTTTTCAATTGCCTCGGATAATCGTCCGTGAAATCGGTTTCGAGCATCCCGGCCTGCCCGAAAAAGAGGGCTTCGAGCTGCAAAAGGTTGTCCTTGTGCTTCGCTAAATGATTGACGGTCAATGATTTAGCGACCATCTCGAACGGTTCGGCGTTGATTTTTAGGCCGAAGTTCCACGCTATTTTTTCAAAAAAAACCTGCTCCCAATGGCCGCCCGTGCGTTCTAGCGCGTCGGCAATTGCCCCAGTTTTTGCCTCCAATCGTTCCGTCAAAAGCCGGTCGAGCCAGTTCAAACGGACGATTTGCGGCACTTCCGCGATGCGCGAACGGCAAGGGATTATCGATTTTTCGGCGGCCAAAACCTGCCAAGTTTGGGAAATGTTTTCGGGGACACGCCCCCGAAGTTCGAGGGTCGGGATTCGGTCTTTTTCACAGCTGCCCGCGCCATTTTCTCCGCGAAAAACCGGCCTGTCCTCCTCAAAAACGACGTGCAAAATGACGTTGTCGTAAGCCCGGTCCTGGCCGTGGCCGTGCGCAAACCAGTCCGAGCTTTTGACATGGACCTCGACATTTCCCGCCCAAAGTTGGTCGCCGATGCGGATGCGGGCGGCAAAAAAATCGGGCCCGGCGTCGGTGTTCAGCTCGCCGGGATAGATGATTTCGAGCGTTTCGCCGTCGGTCGTGCAAAGGTTTGCGGACGCAAAGCGACGCCACTGCCAAAGGAAGTGGAGGAAGTTTTCTTGCATAGTGATCGGTCGAATTGGCCGAGGAATCCCGCGCTTTGCGAGAGCCTGTTTTGATTGAATATCGACGTTTTTTTTTCAAAAACTTGGCAAAAACGGCGATTTCGATGGGTGAAGAAAGTGATTTTTGATTTCCCCCGAGGGGTTTATTTTAAAAAAAACCGCGCTATTTTTGTCGCAAAATAAAAGCCATGCACCGTTCATATGTCGCACAGGGAATGCCCGTTTTCATCCAACGGGACATGACCGGCAACTCGATGGAGATCAAAACCAAGCCGCGCATGACCAACGCGCAGTTTTTGAAGTTCTGCGCCGAAAACCGGGATTTGCGCATCGAGTTGGACAAAAACAAAACACTTATTGTCATGCCCCCAGTTGATTATGACGGCGGTGCGCGCGAAATGCGTGTAAGCTCCTTGCTCGGAATTTGGTTCTTTAATCATAAAAAAGGCGAGGCTTTCAGCCCAAGCACCGGTTTTACGCTCCCCGATGGGTCGATGCGGGCGGCGGATGCGGCGTGGATCTCGGAGGAAAATAAGCTGGCACTCCCGCCGTCCGAGCGCAACAAATTCCCAAAACTTGTCCCCGATTTTGTCATCGAACTGCGCTCAAGTTCGGACAGTCTTTCAAAATTGAAAAAGAAAATGGCCGATACTTGGATAAAAAACGGTGTCAAGTTGGCTTGGTTGATCGATCCAAAAGGGGAAAAAAGCTGGGTTTATCGCGCCGACGGTTTGGTCGAATTGGTCGTTGGGTTTGACAAAAAACTTTCCGGCGAGGACGTTTGCCCCGGTTTTGAGCTCGATTTGGAGCTTTTGAAAATTTGATTTCTTTTAGCAAACCGCTCGCAACCAATTGAAAATCAACGGTTTAAATAAAGTTTTCAAAAAATGTAAGCCGGAACTGTTTTCGGGCAACTAATCGGGGAACGCTACCCACTTGCCGCCGATTTTCTACTTTTGCCCATCGCTCACCCGCAAAACAGTACCATGTACCCAGACCTTTCCTATTTTTTCCACGACCTTTTGGGGACGCAGCCCGACAA
>JANOQP010000971.1:0-7199 GCA_031414895.1 Saprospirales bacterium | reverse complement strand
ACGGACAACTTCTCAATGATGTCTTTTTTCATTTCTTCCGTAAGTTTTATTTTCCCAGCTTCGATATCGCTGTAAGTGCTCTGTGATTTTCCCAACATAGTGGCAAAGGATGCTTGGTCGATGTTTCTCAACCTTCGGATGAACCGGATTTTTTCGAGGTCGGTCATTTGTGTGGGTTTGCCGATATTTTATCGGGGGTTTCCGATAATTTATCGGGGTTTGGTTGTGCAAAGATAAAATTTTTCCTAAATAAATTTGCCCATCGTTTCGCCGCGACCAATTGCTGGTCGGGCGATTTTTCAAAACCTTTCACCTCCTAAAAAATTTGACCATGAAAAAATCTGTCTCCACGACCGCGAACCTGTTTTCCTCGTATCTCAGGACCGGGCTTTTCGGGTTGCTTTTTTGCTTGATGATTGGGGTTTGGTATTCTTGTAAAAAAGAAGGTCAGCCGAGCAAAAACACGGTGCTGACGATTTCAAAAGCAAGAGTGCTTTTTGAAAAGTCGGGAGCTGCCGATGCCAGTGTGGCTTCACGCGACGAATCAGAGGCGGAAGAAGGGGATGGCGATATTCACATTATTTTAGATTGGGAAAATGCAACAGAATATCGGAATGAAATATTCGATTTGAACGTTGTTGAAGTGCCAATTCTGCACAGTGGTCTATCTTCGATAACTATTACTGGGGACAGCCAAAACAGTTCAGCCATTGGCGATGGTCAATCAACTTATAATGTTATCTTTGTTCAAGACTCTAATGGGGTTATCAACGCGGCTGCCATGAAAATTAGCGGGACGCCAAACTACTCCACCTCGCACGACATAGAATCCAATTCTTTCCAGAGCATTGACGAAAATTTTGAGGGTCGGGTGGCCTATTATAATTTCAGCGATTCACTTTTGAGGAGCTACTTGGTAAAAGATGGGAATGTTTTTGAAACTGTAACTCCTACTGATACTGGTCAAATAATTGGCGCAACTGATAGGTGGGCATGGTGTGTGGATTGGTTCGAATGCATACCTTGCTCTGTCGACCATCATGATTGTGACCAAATGAATATATGTAAATGTGTCGAACATCCAGGGCCAAAGTGCGTACCGCCACAGTTAATTGTCCATTTAGTTGAGTGTGGCGGGCCAATGTTCCCCCCTCCTTTCCCCCAAGGGCAAGGTCCAAATTCGAACAACCCAATAATTCCCCCGCCTAACAATAATTGGCCATTTGGTGGTGGATCAAGCAATAACAACAATAATATTTGGTCACAATTTGACGACTTTCTTGATTGCTATGCAGGTTCACATAATGGCGAACAGTTACTGAATGACGAGGTTACAGAAGAAATTGCTCAATCCTGTTTTGCAGACCTTGCAGCAAATCATCCGGGGTTCGATTGTGAGGACTTTGAAGACTGTGTGGATGAGCAAAAAGAATGTGAGTGCACAGGCCTTGAACTTGAGCGTAAGCAAATCGGGAGTCTATATCCGTTTGCCTTTCCCTTTAATTTAATTGAATACAAAGTTATCGCGGTCATGGAGAATAAAAACTGCAAAACCGGCGGTTCAAATAGTTATTGTGAATTAGAAAAGCCAGGGTGGTTGCCAGATAATTGGATAGTTAATGCTGACATAATTGAAAATCATGGCACAAGGGTAAAGGGTCAAAGGACATCACCTTGCCACTATAAAGTCATATTTGATCATTGGATTAAAGTTAGATACTCTGTTTGGATTGGACCAGTTGAAAAACCCCAATTGGACATTAGATGGCCAACAACTGGTGGAAATCTATCACTTTGGTACATCGAATAACTGTATATTTGGTACGGTCAATTTTAATGTTTAAAATAAAAAAAATCAAAACCATGAATCAACTATTTATTTTCGTTTCGGTTTTATTGTTTGTTTCTTGCCAGCGCAAGGAAAAAAAACCTGAAGATTTTTTGACAAATACTAAACACTTTACATGGGAAAAGGTGAAAAGTATCGCATCGAAATATGGTATCGAAGATTCGGTTTCTTTAGAAAATTCATCAATTTGTATGTATTATGAAGATACAACGAAAATTGAGGAATTCATGGAGAAGCTATATAGAAACTACGAATTCTATGGCGAAGAACAAAGGTTTATTGGGCTTGCGAGGAAGGTTCATTCTTTGTCAGAATATTTTATCCTTTTGAACCAATTCCCTCAAGAAAAGAAGTCTCTTGAAATGATGGGGCTTGACAGAAAGTCCTTGGAAAACATAAATTGCAATGTTTACATTGACACCATTGGATACCCAGAGCTAATGGTAATTCCGAAAGACCTTGATGTTGATACTCAAAAAAATGCAAGGCTTCTGTCAAAAAAGTAAAATTTTTGTTTGCTGTCGTCGTCAATTCTACTTTTCACTATTTTTATCGACCCAACAATGGCCAGTTTTGAATTGGCACGGGGTATTGAAAAATAGAACGAATGCCGACATCGACTCAAAGCGTAAAGCTTCAAGTTCCGTGTTTTGTATTGAAAAAATGCCCGGCCGGGATTCTGGCCGGGCATTTTTTAGGGATATGCTCTAACGCTCAAAGCTGAGCATTTGGCCTGTTTTGTGTGCCTCGCTATTCTCTTTTCCCCAAAACTTATTTCTTCACCCGCTTTTTCTCCCATTTCCAGGCCGACCGCATCACGTCCTCGATGCTGAACTTTGGCAGCCAGCCAATCTGTTCGTTTGCCCGCGTCGTGTCGGCAAAAAACAGCCTCAAAATCGCCCTCGCACAGCGTGTCAACGCGTATTTGAAAATCAATTTATTGGCTTTTTCAAACCCTCGAACGACCTCTGCCCATCACGTTCGAGCTATTTGTGAAATCGCATTTCGTAAATCAGCATCATAAATTATTCAAACCCCCCATTCTCCTTTTCCAAATCCCTAAAATATTGGATGGCGTGTTTTTTCAACAGTTCCTCCTGCGAGTGCAGCGGGATTTTTTCGACAAAACCGAGCTGTTTCCAGTGCGGCCAGCCGTCGGCATCGCGCCCGACGAACTCATAAACGCCGTCGTAGCTCAGCAACCGGCAGACGGCGAGGTGCATCAAATCTGTTTTTTCCTCTTTTGTAAATGCCTTTTGCCAGCGGCCAAGCTCTTGGATGCCAATCAAAAAAAGCACCGTGTCCGTTGTCGGCAAGGTGGGTTGGCGCATCGATTTTTGCACGAGGTGCTGGACGCGCAGCCATTCAAAGTCAAGTTCCCATTTTTCCATCGGCGGCGAAAGTAGGATTTTGCGCCTGATATATGATACGACGGGGGCGCGGCTAACTTTGCGGCGTTTTGTAAATCAACCAGTTCAACCATTTATGCAACCGAAAGAATTTTTGAAAAAACTTGGCCTGCGCGCCAACAACCACGGCACTTGGACGGGCATCGAGAGCCTCGCGCCCAAAAAATACCTCAAAAGCCACTCGCCCGTCGATGGCGCGTTCATTGGCTCGGTCGGCGTGACGACCGCCGAACAGTACAACGAGGTGATGGAAAAAGCGGCCGCCGCGTTCCAAATCTGGCGCGAAATACCGGCCCCGAAGCGCGGCGAGATCGTGCGGCAATACGGCGAGGAGCTCCGCAAGTTCAAGGACCCACTTGGCCGCCTCGTCAGCTACGAAATGGGCAAAAGCTTGCAAGAAGGCTTTGGCGAGGTACAGGAAATGATTGACATCTGCGATTTTGCGGTCGGCCTCTCGCGCCAACTTTACGGCCTCACGATGCACTCCGAACGCCCGTTGCACCGGATGTACGAACAATACCACCCGCTCGGCATCGTCGGCATCATTTCGGCTTTCAATTTCCCAGTCGCCGTTTGGTCGTGGAACGCGATGCTCGCGCTCGTTTGCGGCGACGTTTGCGTCTGGAAACCGTCGGAAAAAACGCCGCTCTGCGGGGTCGCTTGCCAGCTTTTGTTGCATAAAGTATTGAAAACCAATGAGTTGCCGGAGGGCATCAGCTCGATCATCAACGGCGATTATCGCGTCGGCGAGATGATGACGAAAGATGCCCGCGTGCCAATCGTTTCGGCGACAGGCTCGACGCGGATGGGCAAAATCGTCGGGGCCGCGGTCGCTGGCCGCCTCGGTCGCAGCCTCCTCGAACTCGGCGGGAACAACGCGATCATCGTCACGCCGAACGCCGATTTGAAGATCGTTTTGACGGGCGCGACCTTCGGCGCAGTCGGCACGGCCGGGCAACGCTGCACGACGACCCGCCGACTTATCATCCACGAATCGCAATATAACGATGTAAAAAATGTGCTTGCAAAAGCATATGGCCAACTAAAAATCGGCGACCCGCTCGATATGCAAAACCATGTCGGGCCGCTGATTGACACGGCAGCAGTTGAAAATTACCTCAATGCCATCGAGGAAGTGAAAAAAGTGGGCGGCAAATTTGTCGTCGAAGGCGGTGTTCTCACCGGGGAAAAATACGCGAGCGGCTGCTATGTGAAACCGTGCATCGCGGAGGTCGAAAACCATTGGCCGATCGTGCAGCACGAGACGTTCGCGCCGATTTTATATTTGATAAAATATAAGACCATCGAGGAGGCCATCGCGCTGCAAAACGGCGTTCCGCAGGGCCTTTCGAGCGCGATCATGACCAATAATATGCAGGAGGCCGAGCGGTTTTTGTCGGTCGCCGGGTCGGATTGCGGCATCGCAAACGTGAATATCGGTACGTCGGGAGCGGAGATCGGTGGCGCGTTCGGTGGCGAAAAAGAGACCGGTGGCGGCCGCGAATCGGGCTCCGATTCGTGGAAAGCCTATATGCGGCGGCAGACGAACACGATCAATTATTCCACCAGTTTGCCGCTCGCGCAGGGGATAAAATTCGATCTTGGATAACCAAAACGCGCCCTTTTTATGTCAATCATGCTATATGCCATCCCCGTTTTTTTCCTGCTCATCGGCGTGGAACTCGTTTTCGCAAGGCTGACAAAAACGGATTTGTACGCATTCCCGGACGCTGTGACAAACATTTCGACGGGCATTATTCAGCAAACAACGGGCGTAGTTTTTAAGACAGTTGTCTTTGGTTTATATCTCTATCTGTATGAAAATCAACGCCTTATGAGCATCCCGGACACTTGGGCAACCTGGGCCGTACTGTTCTTTGGCGTTGATTTTTTTTATTATTGGTTCCACCGCTCGACGCACGAGGTCAGCCTTTTTTGGGGGACGCACATTGTCCACCACCAAAGCGAGGAGTACAATTTGTCGGTCGCCCTGCGGCAATCGGCGACGCAGGTTTTTTTGTCGAACCTGTTTTACCTCCCGCTCGCGATTGCGGGTTTCAGCCCGGCGGCGTTTTTCACGGTCGCGACTTTCCAGACGCTTTATCAATTTTGGATACACACGCGGGCCATCGGCAAATTGCCGCCCGTTTTTGAGTACATTTTCAACACGCCGAGCCACCACCGCGTCCATCACGGGCAAAACCCGAAATATTTGGACAAAAACCACGGCGGCACGCTGATCTTGTTCGACCGCTGGTTCGGCACTTTTCAAAAAGAGGAGGAAGAAGTCGTCTATGGCGTGACCGTCCCGCTGCGTTCGTGGAACCCGGTTTGGGCCAATTTCGACTATTATTTGTGGCTTGGACGGCGCGTTTTTTCGGCAAAAAGTTTGGGCGACGCGGTGCAGATGATGTTCCGAAAACCGGGCTGGCTGCCAGCCTATCTTGGCGGCTCGGTGCAGGCGGAACCGAAAAATTCGACGAATTTTGTGAAATTTTCCAGCAAAATCCGCCCATTTCGGGCGATTTATGTGCTTTTGAATTTTGTCGTCGTGCTTGCCGCAGCGGTCATTTTTTTGATGGAAGCCGGAAAAAGTAATGCCCCAACCTCGACGGGCAACCTACTTTTGGTCGGCTGGATTTGCCTTTCGGCGGCCTCGCTCGGCGGGCTTTTGGAGGGAAAAAAATGGGCGGTTTTTATGGAAATATTTCGGTGGGCGGTTTTGGTTTTTCTACTGGTTCTCGAATTTGAAAATGTGTTGAAAGGTTAAAATGGAAAGCCGGACAAATCGAAAACAGATAAAAACAGCTTTTAAACGGTTTCCTTTTCCACAAAATACATCCCTATCTCCCCCTTGTTTTTCGCGGGAATGCTGCCACGATGGGTACATTTAAAAACATGGTTGACTCGCTCGAAGGTCGCGCCGGAAATATTGACGCGCCCGGCCTCGCCGCTCTGTTCGAGCCGGGCCGCCGTGTTCACCGCATCGCCCCAAATGTCCCATGCGAACTTGTTCTTGCCGACCACGCCCGCCACGACCGGGCCGGTGTGAATGCCGATCCGCATTTCCCAAGCGGGTCTTTCGGGCCGGGCGGCATTGTATTTTTTTAAAAAACCCAACATTTCGAGCGCGGCGCGGACGGCATCGGTCGGGTGCGTCGTGTTCTCGACCGGGGCCCCGGCAGCGGCCATGTACGAATCGCCGATGGTCTTGATCTTTTCGAGGCCGTGGCGGTCGGAGATCTCGTCGAAGGCAAAAAAGCAGGCGTTCAGCTCGTCGAGCAGCGCGGCTGCGGGCATTTTTTCGGTCAAATTGGTGAAGTTCACGAAGTCCGTAAATAATATGGAGACCTCCTCGAAATGCCGTGGCGTTGCTGCGCCCGTTGCTTTCAGTTCGGCGGCCACTTCCTCCGGCAGGATTGCGCTCAACAGGCGGTCGCTTTCCTGCCGCTGATGCTCGATCTCCTTTTTTTGGCGTGCCAAAAGCCGGTTTGCGCGGCGCGTCAAAAAGAACCCGGCGAGCAAAAGCGCGAGGATTGCAGCCGCCGCGATGCCGATGCCGCGAACGAATTTTAGGAAGGAACCCTGCCTTTCCGCCTCGAAATTTTTCTCTTTTCGGAGCTGCTCGTTCTCCTTTTCGCGGACGGCCTCCTCGGCCTCGGCCTGTTTCAATTTGAGCCTCTGGACCTCTTCCTGCTGCCGCAAATTGTTGAGCTGCCGGTCCTTTTTGAGGCCCTCGATGCTCTGCGATGCGACCCGCGCCTCTGCTGAAAACCGCAAGACTTCCAGTTCTTTTGCCCGGATTTCGGCCTCGTTCAGGTCTTTTTCCTTCAAAAGCGCAAGGGGCTCGGCCGCGGCCCGGGGGTTCTAGGCGGCGAGGGCGCGGTTGTAATAATAGGCCTTGTGATTTTAGAGATTCATTTGTTTTAAAAAATCGTTAT
>JANOQP010000970.1:0-5288 GCA_031414895.1 Saprospirales bacterium | reverse complement strand
AGTCCTTTACCACGAAGGTCACGGAGGGTTTCACAAAGTTCATTTTGCGGACTTTGTGAAACCCTCCGTGACCTTCGTGGTAAAGGACTATTTCCAATAATACGCCAACGTCAGTTCCACACTGTTCCCCAGCCGCCGGTTTTTGCCGACGGGCGGCGCACCGTAAATGATGCCGATCCGGTAGCCCGTCATCTGGTCGTGGCCGAGCAGCCGATAAAGCCCGCCCTCGACATTGAACTGCGTGTTCGACCCAGCGCTCGCGCCGAACCAAAAACCTTCGTCGAACCATGCCCGCGCACCGAGGTCGGCGCCGATGCCCGCGCCCCGCGCCCAACGGAGCCAAAGGGTCGGTTCCAGCACGAGCGATTTGTTGCCGTTGTCCCAGACAAGCTCGTTTTTGAGGCCGGCGATGGCGTTGATATGCGGTTTTTGGAAACGCCGCAACGCCGCCTTTCCTTCTGTTTCCTTCCGGTCGGATAGGTTGAACGCGAGGCCGCGCGGCATCGACAGGCCTGTGTAAAAACTGTTGTCGTAGCCCGTTTTTTTCCGGTAAAAAACGCCGAGCGGCACTTCGATGGCGCGGTGGCCCTCAAAAGCCGCCACGATTGGGTCGGCCTGTCCGGCGAGGTATGGGCCGTCCGCTGTCCGCAGTTTGCCCGCGTCGAGGCTCGTGGAAACATAGCCGGGGCTGAAACCGAAGCTGAAAAAATCGTCGAGGCCCGCCCTAAAAAACGCCGCGTTGAAATAAACGCCCGTCGTTTTGAGCGCGTCCGTCTGGTCGAGGACGGTCGTGAGGCCGAACTTCGTGAACGCCCGGTCGCGCACCGTCACCGTCGGGCTGTACTCGATCGACGAATAGGCGAAACGTGGCGCACCCGGCACATTGGCCAGCATCCATTGGTTGCGGGCGTTCAACTGGATCAAAAAGTTGGGGTTTGCGCTCCCGTTTTTCGCGTAAAACGCCGGGTCGGTGGCCGCCGGGTTGAGCAATTGCCAATTGTGCTGGTAAAAACTGTTATAGACAATCTGTTGAGCGGACGTGTTTTTTGCAAAAAAAAGGGCCAAAAGGGCGGCGGCAAAAAGCGGTTTCATGTGCGGGCTTTTTATTTGATGATGAAAATGGGGAGCGATTCGCTGTTGTTGCTCATGGGCAGCGTCGGCGTTTGCTGGGTCGAGGGCTTGTACTTTCCGACGAGGTCGGGCACCCGTGTTTTGAGGAAGTCGAACAGTTCGCCGACGGTCACGATGTCGTTTTTTTCCGCACCGTCGGGCGAGAGCGGGAGGCCGTTTTGCAACGTGACCGGGCGACCCGCCAATGCCTCCAAAAGCGCCTCGGTGAACGCGCCGTTCTTGCAGTCGGGCAGTTCCCACGAAAGCTCGGTTTCCGAACAGGAGGCCAAAATGGTGGTCCCCGCAGCGGCCCGGTTGGCCTCGTTGAGGGCGCGGCCAAGCTCGGCATTGGAGGGGGCCTTCGCGCCGCCGCTGAGGCAGGCATCGATCAGGAAGAGCTTTTTGCAGTTGATTGGGTTCAGCTTTTTTTCGAGCATTTCTTTGAGGTCGACGAAGGTTTCGTCCTGGTCCTGCATCGAATAATCGGACGGTTGGAGGCAAAACCGCCCGTCCGTGCTGCGCATGATGCCGTGGCCGGAATAAAAAACGACGAGGTAGTCGTTGGCCTTGATCCGTTGCGGGTCGTCGGGCGAGTTGGCTTTTTTGAGGAGCGTGTTGAACGCGACCTTGATTTTCGTGCCGGAAGTTTTGTCCGCGTCGTTCAGTATTTCCACGAATACTTTATTGTAAAACTGGTTGTCGCCCATGCGGGCAAAAGCCTCGGCCACCTCCGTCGCGTCCTTGCTCGGAAATTGGAGGTCGCGCGGCCCCGTCTGCGGGTATTCCGGGCCGATGGCGAGGATATGGAGGTTGGGCCGTGTCGGCTGAAAATTGAGTCCCAGCGGTGCCGAAACCTGCCCCGCGTACTCGATGGCCACCTCGTTCGCGCCCTCTCGGAGGTCCTGAAAAACGATTTTCACGTTATAGGTGAACGTGCCGTTCGCCTCTTCGTGGGGGCCGGTGATCTCCCAATTGTTCGCTTTTTGGTCGGTCTGTTTGTCCTTATTTTTGATGGGGACAAAATTGGCCTTGTCCACTTTGTTCTTTGAAATGACCACATATTCGGCCCCGTAACTGTTCGCATCGAGCGGGATTTCCCCTATTTGGTTCATGCCGGGTTTCGTCCGGACGATCTGGATCTCCGGGCCGGCGGGCGCGTTGTTGGCCACCGGCTCGGCTTGGATATTGCATTTGATGGTCGGAAACTCGGTCTTTTGCTCGATGCCGCCCGCTTTCGCCGACACGCGCAGCCGCACGATGCCCGTTTCGAGGTCGGCCCCGCCGCGGATCGGGATGTCTATTTTTTGGGTCGTCCCCGGCGAAAGTGCTTTTAGGTAAAACCGTTTTTCCTTTAAAATAAAGCCCGTCACCGGCTCCTCCACGGTCACGTCGATATAGCATTCGGGGATGAGGCTGCCCGCGGGGTCGGCCTGAAAAGTGAGCTGCAACGACCCCGCGTCGTTGGGCTGGAGGCTTTCCCCTGCGGATTTTTTGATCAATTTTTGGCCGAGGTAATTGAGTTTCGGCACGCCGCCCTTGCTGGCGAGGTCGGTGTTTTTTTCAAATCCCATAAAACGGACGGCCTGCCGCTTGCCCTCGCCGTCGTGTCCGTGGCCGGCGACGATGATGGTTTTGTCGAACGTCTCGATCAGTTGGATGATGTCAAAATCGCCCTTTTTGCCGAGCGAGGTGAACTGTTCCTTTTTGACGGGCTTCTTGCGGGTGCCCTCCAACCGCATTTCCTGGAACCGGTCCTCGCGCAAAAAAAGCAGTTTTGGCATATCGGCGCGGCGCTGCACGACGAAGATGCCCTCGTTGCCCATCGTTTTGAGGGCCGCTTTTCCGAAGCTCAAATTGGGGCTGCCGCCAATATTGGGCCAGCAGACGGGCCGGCCGTCCTCGGTGGCCGGGCCCGCCTCGGCGATGCGCACCTCGGTCGCGAGGCTCGGATAGCCGTTGATCTCGCCGATGATGAGCAGGGTGCTGTCCCACGCCATGTTCGCGCTGTAAAAACGCTCGCCCGGCACGTCGCCGAAATGCGTTTCGCGGCGCACGGGCCTGCCGCGCTCGTTGAGGAGGGCCGCCCAGCCGTCGCCTTTTTTGGAAATATCGCTCGCCTCGGTGTTGCCGCAGATCCAAACGAGGCCGCTCGGCGTGCGCTCCATGCCGATGATGTCGCCGATCATGCCCTCGCCGATGGACGGGCAAGGCTCGATGCGGCCGTTTTTGAGCGTCGAAATCCATGCGCGGCCCTTGCCGTCGGGCTGTGCGCCGAGAAAGCCCGCGATGAGCGCCGAGCCGTTGTCGAGCCAGACTATTTTTTCAAAACGGTCGTCGTGGCGGTCGCCAAAATCGTCGCGGCCCTCCTGCCCAAAAAAGCCGTTTGGCAGCTCGTTGCCCTCGTCGTCGAGCTGGACGATCCATGCCTGGTTGCCGAGTTCCGCCCCGCGGTCGGACTGGCCGACGAGGTAAAAAGTGCCGTCGTTGGCGCGGGCGAGGCCGTTGAAAGCGTCGTCGCGGTGCTTCCCGAAGGTGCGTCGCTGCACGATTTCGCCGTCTTTTTCCGGGTCGATCAAAAGAAAAAGGCCGTCGCGGTTTTTTTCGCTGTTGACGGTCGAGCCGACGGCGGCGATGCGGCCGTTTGGCAGGAGGATGGCTTGGGCGATCTGTTCGTCGCCAGCGGCTTCGAGGATGCTGTCCCATTTTTTGTCGAGCGGCTGGGCATTTGCCAAAAAACAGCCAAAGAGGGCGGCGAGGAGCATAGGGCGGGTAAAGTTTTTCATGAGGGCGGAGGGAATTTTAGGTCGTTCCCGGTAGCCGTAAAATTAGAAAAATCGATATAAGTAGATGGGCGGTTTTTTGGTGTTTTCAATCTGTCGCGCCATCGAATTTTTTGATTTACGAGGTACGATTTACGAGCTACGACTTATGATTTTGCTGTCGTGCTATCGAATTTTTTGATTTACGAGGTACGATTTACGAGGTACGACTTATGATTTTGCTGTCGTGCTATCGAATTTTTTGATTTACGAGGTACGATTTACGAGGTACGACTTATGATTTTGCTGGTGTGCTATCGAATTTTTTGATTTACGAGGTACGATTTACGAGCTACGACTTATGATTTTGCTGTCGTGCTATCGAATTTTTTGATTTACGAGGTACGATTTACGAGGTACGACTTATGATTTTTCACGCTCCCGGTTTTCAACAAAAAGGGTCGATAGCACACCAGCAAAATCATAAGTCGTAGCTCGTAAATCGTACCTCGTAAATCAAAAAACTCGATAGCACACCAGCAAAATCATAAGTCGTAGCTCGTAAATCGTACCTCGTAAATCAAAAAATTCGATAGCACGACAGCAAAATCATAAGTCGTACCTCGTAAATCGTACGTCGTAAATCAAAAAATACGATAGCACACCAGCAAATCAGACATCGTACGTCGTACCTCGAAAATCAAAAAATTCGATAGCACACCAGGTTCAAGACCTCACAAGAATCTCCTTCATCGTCGAAAAAGTGAGCATTTCCCCTTTTTCAAAACTGGTCTCGCGCCCCCGCATCAGCAGCCCCGCCGGGGCCATCGGCAGTGCGAGCAGCGCGCCCGCGCCCGCCGTCAGGGCCGCAACGACCACGCCGCCCGCGACCGCAATGGTGGTCCCCCAGGCAAATCCCCGGTTGCCGTGCCCCGTGCGGACGACGACCGGGCCGCCGAGCGACACGGTCTGGCCGTCCACGGTCTGCACGTTGAGGCCTTCGAGCGTGATGGATGCCGGGCGGCCCATGCTGCCCCGCTGGCGCACCGACTTCACTCTTGCTTGGGCCGATTGGCCGGTGGCAATGACGATTTTTCCGTCGATTACGATGTCCATTAGGATGGTCATCCGGACGATCTTTGCGGGCCGGACGACCGATGAAAGCACGTTTTCTTCCAGTTCGAAAAGGATGTCGGTGCCCTTCGGGACCGTGACCGGGGTGGCGACGACGGTTGCGGCGACGGCTGCCGAGGTCGATTTTGGGAGCAGGGTTTGGGCGGTGTCCACGGTTTGGGCGGACAGGTTTTGCACTAGGCAAAAAATGGCGAGGGCGAGGGCGGGTTTCATGATCGACTTTTTAATGAGCGGACGGGACGGGTTAAAGGTGCCCATAATATGGCCTATTTTTTTCGAAAATTT
>JANOQP010000969.1:0-4389 GCA_031414895.1 Saprospirales bacterium | reverse complement strand
GCATAATTAATATGGCGAATAGTGATCCAAGTTTTGAAGATTTGATCGTTCAGCCAAATCCCACTACCAATCTTGCCGAAGTTTTAATTCCAATAGAAAAACGTGGTTTGGTTAAGAAATTGATTGTTTCAAGAATGGATGGGCGAGAATTATTTCAAAAAGTGGTTTCCACATCAGACTTGTCAGTCTCGCTCGACTTAAATAATGCACCAACTGGCATCTATTTGATTTCAATTTACGATGCTCTAGACAACCCGCTCTCCTTTGGCCGTCTTGTTAAACAGTAATAATTCCTGTTTCTCTTCATTGCCACCAAGGTGAACGCGTTCATTGTTCAGGATGGTGGCTATTTTTATTGTTATGAACAAGATTTATAGCCTGGTGCTGCTGGTTTTTATTTCTACAAACCTGAACTCCCAAAGCACATTTTTCAAAACGTACAGCGGTCCCGACCATTTTTATGATTCCGGTTGGAACTTATTGGTTGATGGGGAGGATTTTGTCTTTTCAACCGGGTCATTCTGTAACTCATCAAACTGGCCTTGTACCCAAATTTTTAAGGTTGATTCTGTTGGCTCGATCATTTGGCACACAGGGATATTCAATACGTCCGAACCTGTAGAGACCCATCCTTGGAACAACCTGATAAAAACCTCGGACGGTGGCTATTTACTGGCAGGGGCACAGTATTTTTTGGATTCGTTGGACAATAGCCAAGCATATATCTGGAAGATTTCCCCAACAGGAAACATTGAATGGGAATTTTCACTCAATCAGCCAAACATTGATTATACAAGGTCTGTGGTTGAATTGCCCGGTGGTGGCTTTGTTGTTTTAGCAGAGGGCAATCCGGGCGCGAATTTGTCAAATGCCACCATTTGGAAAATGAGCTTATTTTCCATTTCAGCAAATGGCGAACTGAACTGGTACAAACCGTTCAACCCAAGCCAAACACTTTATGGCCCCGATTCCCATTCAATGATGCTCACGAAAAGCAATGAACTTGTCCTATGCTTCCAACATGTTTCCTTTGACGAGCCATGGAGACAAGAATTGGGGCTTGCCAAGTTCGACACACTCGGCAACGAAATATGGACAAAGATGTTTGAGCATAAGTTCGACAATGTCGGGCAAATCTATGAACGGGCAGATGGCAATTATATCCTTTTTGCAACGCGGGATACATTTATACCCGGCAGCGGATGGCCCGTAGCCTTGTCCATATATTGTCATGACACAACTGGTCAAAGGCTTTGGGAAAACGCAAACTATATCGGAGCGAACCCCAATGAGATCTATGACCTCGCAATCCTCCCCAATGGCGACATGGCCGCAGTGGGTTATTATTATTTAAAGTCTTTCAATGCATACTTGCCCACGGTATTCGGTATGGATAGCAACGGCAACATAAAATGGCAACGATATTTTGATAATCAATACCCCAACAATCTACATGGGAGGGTACATTTTATTGATATTGAGTATTTGACTGATGGGCGACTTGCAATCCTTGGCGATATTATTGATACTGTTCCACAGATAAACAGCTACGAAATAAATGTGATGCTTTTGGTGGTTGATTCGCTTGGTTGCCTGAACGGCAAATGTGATACGGTCTTGTTAAATGCAAAGACCACATCAATAGTGGAAGGGATTCAGGACCACCCAGTTGAGGATTTGATTGTCCACCCAAACCCTTCAAATGACAATATTACGGTCGCGCTACAAGGGTTTAATTATTCAGCCACTCGTCAATTGACCATAACGAATGCAATAGGTCAAAGCGTATTAAGTCAAACCATGATGGATGGCATGGCAACCATAAACGTTTCCAAATTCCCGCCGGGCTTGCTATTTATACAAGTCTTTGAAGATGGCAAGGTTAAGGCAATTGGGAAAGTGGTGGTGGGCCGGTAATTTGGTGGTTTATGGGCCTGTAGTATTCGATGCTCGACTATTCGAAACCCCTATTTTTTGAAACGGGTGCGAAGGCAGCTTTATTTCCCGCTTTTTTTCTGGGTCGGAAAATTATATTTGGATGAACGGGGTTTTAAACGGGGGTTTGCAGAATTATTTTCGGGGGCAAGCCTGAAAGCGGGGTTTGTCCCAAAAATAAGATTGCCCTAAAATCCTAATCTCCCCAAAATTCGCCCCGCCCTAAATTCGTCCCACCCGGTGTCCCGAACCTATTTTTGCGCCCATTCGCCCATTTTTCGCAAAAATATTTTTGAGATGAAATTCCTCTTGCCCGGCCTCCTCTTTGCCGTTTTCTTTTTTTCAAACTGCAAAAACGACGGCCCAAAAACCGGCCCTTCCGGCCCGCAATCCGGCAGCGAACCCACCTTGACCGCCACCAATCCGCTCCTCAAGTTCGTCACGGCCTCCGAGAGCGGCCTCGATTTTGAGAACCAAATTATCGAATCGTTCGAGAACAACCCGACCACCAACGTCAATATCTACAACGGCGGCGGCCTCGCCATTGCCGACGTGAACAACGACGGCCTGCCCGATGCCTATTTTGTGAACGCGAACGGGCCGAACAAGCTCTTTTTGAACGACTCGAAACCGGGCGCGGGCATCCATTTTCGCGACGCGACGCCGGGCAGCGGCCTCGAATCGCCCGACGGTTTTGAGAGCGCCGTGACCGCCGTGGACATCAACGCGGACGGCTGGATGGACTTTTATATCTGCGCCGCCGGGCCCTACGAGCCGGAAAAATGCCGCAACAAACTTTTTGTGAACAACCAAAACGGCACCTTTTCGGAAAAAGCAAAAGAGTATGGGATCGATGCGGAGACAAAATCAACCGGGGCCGCCTTTTTTGATCACGACCTCGACGGCGACCTCGATATGTACCTCGTAAATTACCCGCAGTCCTTTGATTTTACGTCGCGAATCGAGGCCAATATCGACCCAAAAACCGGAAAATACGTCGCCAGCAACGAGCCAAAAACACCCCTTGACAGCGACCGTTTTTACGAAAACGACGGCAAGGGCCATTTCACCGACATCACAAAAAAGGCGGGGGTCTCCAATTTTGCCTATGGCCTTTCGGTCGCCATTTCCGACCTCAACGCCGACGGCTGGCCCGATATTTATGTAGGCAACGACTTTATCCACCCCGATTTTTTGTACATCAACCAGCGGAACGGGACATTCAAAAACGAGCTCGCCGCTTATATGAAGCACGTTTCGCAGCACACGATGGGCGTCGATATCGCCGATTTTGATAACGACGGCCTCGTCGACCTTTGCGCCGTCGATATGCTCGCCCACGAAAGGGTGCGCGCCAAGAGCACCATGAACTCCAGTTCGCAGACCGGCTACAACCAGCGCATCGAGCATGGATATTTTGACCAAACGGTGCGCAACACCCTCCAAAAAAACAACGGCCCCGACCCCGTGACGGGCCAGCGGACCTTCAGCGAGGTCGGTTGCCTCGCCGGGATTTACAACACCGATTGGTCGTGGAGCGGCCTTTTTATGGACCTCGACAACGACGGGTTCAAGGACCTCGGCATCACCAACGGCTATCGCCACGAGGTGAACGACCTCGATTTTTTCAATTTCACCCTCGCCGAGATCATCAAGCAGCCCATCAAAAACCAGTTCGCCGACGTGTCCGATTTCCTCAAGACCATCCCCTCGTACAAACTCCGAAACTACCTTTTTCGCAACCGTGGCGACCTCACTTTCGAGGACATGACCGGGAAATGGGCCACCGTCCCCGGCAGTTTTTCGAGCGGCGCGGCATACGCGGACTTCGACCGCGACGGCGATCTCGATTGGGTCGTGACCAACCTCGACGACAAACCTTTTTTGTATGAAAACCTGCAAAACACCCGTCCCGACAATCATTTTTTGCAGATAAAATGCACCGGCGCGGGGCAAAACCCGTTCGCGATCGGCACGACGGCCACCATTTCCACGCCCGACGGCGTTGAGCAACTGGTGGAGCTCAACCCCGTTCGCGGCATTTTTTCGACCGTCGAACCGGTGCTCCATTTTGGGCTGGGCAAAAACACGACCGTCCAAAAACTCACCGTCCGCTGGCCCAATGGCCGTTCGACGGTCATGGAAAACGTGGCGGCCAACCAATTTTTGACCCTAAAAATGGCCGATGCGACGCTCAAAACCGTCCCGCCGCCGCGCCCAATTTCTTTTTTCAAAAATGTGACCGCCGCTTCAGGCGTGAATTTTCGGCACCGCGAAAACGTGTTCGACGATTTCAGCAAAAACTTTTTGCAGCCGTGGAAACTCTCCGAACTGGGGCCGGCCCTAGCCGCGGCCGATGTGAACGCCGACGGCCTCGACGATTTTTTTGTCGGCAATGCCTTTGACTCGCCTGGCGCGCTCTTTTTGCAAAACGAGAACGGCAGTTTCCGCCAG
>JANOQP010000968.1:0-2337 GCA_031414895.1 Saprospirales bacterium | reverse complement strand
TGCACCAATCTTTCCAAAAAGTGACCATTTCGCTGCTTGTCATCTCGCGGTTGTCGGATTTGTGGAAGCGATAGACCTTTTTTTCGATGTCGTACATTTCGGTCACGGCGGCATCCATCGCGATCACGATGTCCTCGAGCGGGCGATAACCCGATTTTTCGATGGCCTCCATTATGGTCTGGATGGCCTCCTCGTTGCTCTTCATGTCGGGTGCAAAACCGCCCTCGTCGCCGACATTGGTTGCATAGCCCCGGCTTTTCAGCACTTTTTTGAGCGTGTGAAAGACCTCGATGCCCATCCGCAGGCCCTCGGCGAAAGTCTCCGCACCGACGGGCATGATCATGAATTCCTGAAAATCGATCTTGTTGTCGGCGTGCATCCCGCCGTTCAAAATGTTCATCATCGGCACCGGCAGGACGTGCGCGTTGACACCGCCGAGATAGCGATAAAGCGATTGGCCGCTCTCCTCGGCGGCGGCTTTTGCGACGGCGAGCGAGACGGCAAGCATGGCATTTGCCCCAATTTTGGCCTTGTTTTTGGTGCCGTCCAGCTCGATCATGCCCCGATCGATGCCAATTTGGTCAAAAACATCACAGCCCACGAGTTCCTCGGCGAGGATCTTGTCCACGTTTTTCACCGCCTCCAAAACGCCTTTGCCGCCATATCTTTTGGGGTCATTATCGCGCAGTTCGACAGCTTCGTGCGTGCCGGTCGAGGCCCCGGACGGGACGGCGGCGCGGCCAAAACAGCCATCTTCGGTATAAACATCAACCTCGATGGTCGGGTTGCCGCGCGAATCGATAATCTCGCGGGCACGGATATCAACAATCAAACTCATGTGCTTCGGAATTTTTTGATGAAAAATACGGGGTTGGCGCAAAGATAGACGCGCCTTTTTGGGATGAAAACGGATGGGTGTTTTTTTGAAATTTTCCTTTTTTGGGATTTGCAGCAAACCTGGTAGGCCCTTTTTTTGAATGTGGTTTACCAAAAAATTTCGTTTTTTTACCCGAACAAACAGCCCATACGCTTTGCTAAAAAAGCACACATTCCTTCTTTTACTGTTCCTTTTCGGCCCTTTTTTGCAAAAAACGGTCGCCCAGCGGGAGTTTAACGACCACCCGACGCCCGCCGAGGTTGACCAGATGCTCAATGAGGCCGAGGTTGTCAGCTCGCCCGTTGATGCCATCAAACTGGCCGAGATTGCGCTGAAATTATCGAAGGACCTCCATTTTTCGGGTGGCGAGCGAAGGGCGGTCCATCTTTTGGGCAAAAAAAACGCGGAGCTTGGCGAGTCGCCGATTGCCCTTCGCTGGCTTTTGGAGGCTGTCAATTTGTACAAACTTTCGGGCCAAAACGCGCTCCTCGCGGAGGTCCACACGGCCATCGGCGACATTTATTTCCGGGAAAGGCTCTTTGAAAAAAGCCTCACATTTTACCGGGATGCCGCCACGATCCGAACGGGCGATGTTTATGCGCTTGAAAAAATTGGCGACGCATTTGCCCAAAACATGCGACCCGACTCGGCCAAATATTATTACAACCAAGTGCTTTTTAAGGCGGGAAAAAAGGACGACCTGATCGGCCAGATCCGGCTCTACCAAAAATTGGCGGATGCCCACAACAAGTTCCCGGACAGCATTGAGTGGCAAAATAAGGCACTGACCTATCTTTTGGCGATGCGGCGTTTTGTTGAATTGACCGGGGATAAAAATGCAGAAACAGTCCTTTTTAACAATATCGCCTGTCAATTTACCCGTGTGCAGAATTATTCGGAAGCGGTCGAATATTTCAAAAAGGTCGAACTTCAATGCGGCTATATCACCTGTGACCGGGGGCTTTTGTTCACCAACCTCGGCATCGCTCTGCACAATGCGGGCCGCTCGCGCGAGGGCATCGACTACCTGCTACGCGCCGCAAAATCGCTCGCCGAGGAGGGCCATCGCAACGAACTACCGCACCTCGAACACCTCATAGCCCGCACTTATTTGAGCATGGGCGACACTTACAACGCATTGAGCCACAACGAAACGGCGATGAAAATGGCCCAAAATCAGGCCCAACAGCCCGTCCTCGCGCAGACCTTTCGGACCGAGGCGGAGCTTTTTTCGATGCTCTTTGATTTTGAGAAAGCGCTCGAATATTTCAGGAAATACCTCGATTTGCAGGACGAGATCCGACTTTTGGACCTTTCGAGAAAGCAGCGTTTGGAGCAGCAGCAGTTTTTTTTACAGACCTCGGAAAAGGAATATCGCCTCCTTTTGGAAGAGCAAAAAGTGCAGAACGAAGTGTTCAAACAACTGAAGCTCGAAAAGGACAAGGCCGATTATTACAACC
>JANOQP010000967.1:0-5496 GCA_031414895.1 Saprospirales bacterium | reverse complement strand
GCCAACCATTTCAGTCCGCCCAAGCGCGACCTTCTTTGCCGCTGGGCAGCCTTTTTCACATTTTGCAAAATATAATTTGGGGCTGTTTTCCAAACTTTAACAGCGGTAAATTTTCCGTTTTTTAACTTTTCTCTAACGCCTTTTATACCTTCGCGTCATCAAAATGCAGCCAAAAATAGACGTGATCATCCCGGCTTTCAACGAGGCCGAAACCATAGGAAATGTTGTTTCCTCACTCTCAAAAAAAATCTTGCGGAACATAATTGTGGCGAACAATGGGAGCAGTGACAAAACTTCCGACATTGCGTCCGAAAACGGGGCCATCGTTGTCCATCAACCCACCAAAGGATACGGAAACGCCTGCCTCGCGGGCATCGAACATTTAAAGAACCTTTCAGAACCGCCAAACGTGGTGGTTTTCATCGACGCAGACTTTTCGGACGACCCAGCAGACCTCGAAAAAATCCTCGCCCCAATTTTATGTGGCGATGCAGACCTGGTCATCGGCTCGCGCAGCCTCGGAAAAATGGAACCGGGCGCGATGACTTTTCCCCAAAAATTTGGGAACTGGCTCGCACCGGCCCTGATAAAATGGATCTGGGGCGTGAAGTTCACCGACCTGGGCCCGTTCCGCGCCATACGTTATGATGATTTGATTCGTTTGGAAATGGCAGACAAAAACTTCGGTTGGACGGTCGAAATGCAGGTCAAGGCCGCCAAAATGAAATTGCGCTGCGTCGAAGTTCCCGTCAATTATCGAAAAAGGGGTGGCGGGAAAAGCAAGGTTTCGGGGACGGTGCGGGGCACTTTTTTGGCCGGCCACAAAATTCTTTGGACAATCTTTAAATCAATATAAATTCAATCACCATGCTCGGACTGCACAGTTTTATCGAGGCACTCAAATACCAAGGCTTTGTTGATTTTGGCTATTTGATGCTGCTCATCTACTTCGTCGCCATGCTGGGCGTGACGGTTTATTGCCTGCTCCAATTCCACCTCCTCCACCTTTATCAAAAGTACCACACGGCCAACCCGAACATCAAGTACGACAGCTTTGCGATTGGCGACCACGATGTGCCGTTCGTGACCGTGCAGTTGCCGATGTACAATGAAATGTACGTCGCCGAGCGCATTATCGACCAAGTTTGCCTTCAAGATTACCCGAAGGACATGTTCGAGATCCACGTTCTCGACGATTCTACCGACGAGACAAAAGCCATCGTGGCCGCAAAAGTTGCCCATTACAAAAACCTCGGTTTCAAGATTGAACATATCCATCGCGTCAATCGCCAGGGCTACAAAGCGGGTGCCTTACAGGATGCGATGCCCTTCGTGAACGGCGAGTTTATCGCCATTTTCGATGCTGATTTCATGCCGCGCAAGGACTTTTTGCGTACCACGATGAAATATTTTGCCGATGAAAAAGTCGGCATCGTCCAGACCCGTTGGGAACATTTGAACGAGGATTATTCGTTCATCACGAAATTGCAGGCGCTCCAATTGAACGTCCATTTTACCGTCGAACAGGCAGGGCGGAGCTATGGCAATTTGCTCCTCCAATTCAACGGAACTGCGGGCGTTTGGCGCAAAAAAGTCATCAATGAAGCTGGCGGTTGGCAGTCGGACACGCTCACGGAAGACCTCGATTTGAGTTTCCGTGCGCAGATAAATGGCTACAAGATCAAGTTTTTGGAAAAATTTGAAAGCCCCGCCGAGCTTCCTGTCGATATGAACGGCCTCAAAGGGCAACAATTCCGTTGGAACAAGGGCGGCGCGGAAAACGCCCGCAAACTGATGAAACTCGTTTGGGGCACCGACAAATTGAACTATACCCAAAAAATCCACGCGACGAGCCAACTTTTGGCAAACGGCGTTTTCCTCTGGGTTTTTATCGCGGCCTGTGCGAGCGTCCCGTTGGCTTTTTTGTTCAGCGAACTTGGCATTTCGACGCATTTTTTGAGCTTCTCGGTTGTCGGCCTTTTCTCGGTCATCGGTATTTATTACACGGCCAACATCCGAGCATCGCTCAAACGGACGATGCCCGCGACGTTCATGGACAAGGTGAAATTCGCCGGATTGTTCCTTTCTTTCATGCCAATTTCGATGGGTTTATCGCTTTATAATGCCGTCGCGGTCGTCGAAGGGTACATGGGCAAGGCTTCCGCGTTCATCCGCACGCCAAAATATGGCATCGGCGGCGAGCAAAAAAAGCTCGGCAAGGTCAACTATATGGCCAAAAAAATCTCCTGGATCACGGTCTTTGAGGGCATCATGGCTCTCGTTTTCTTCTCGTCGGTCGTCATGGGCATCCGCACCGAAAACACGGCCTTCGTGCTTTTCCACTCGATGTTGACGGTCGGTTTTTCAACGATCTTTTACTATTCGGTCAAACATTTGAAGACCCGTTGAATTGGGTTTTTAGGTTGAATCCATAAAAAAAGCCAGTTTCGGGGGATTCCTGAAACTGGCTTTTTTTATCCAAATTTGACCTTAAATCCCCGTCTGATAGACCGACCAATCCTCACTTTTAAAGGCCGAACCGTCCTCATCGGCCTCCGCTTTTTTCACCGTCAATTTCGGGTTTTTCACCTCAAAATCCGCCGGGTGATAGGTGAACAGCGACCATTTTGCAAAGGCAAATTCGAGCGCGGAACAGTTTTCGGACCAAACCCCGCTGTTCAAATATTGGATGTCCGAGGGTTTTTCCCGGATCTTTGGACGGAACGGGTTTCCACAAATAATGGCATCGCAATTTGCTTTTTGCGCCAGCCGTATGGCGTTTTCCTCCAATTCTTGGTGTTTTTTAAAGGCTTTCCAGCCCGTTGCAGCACGGATTTTTTTGGCGATCTTTTCCAAAAAAGTGGGCCCTGCGTCCGTTTCGCCCGGATAGATCATGTATTTCAATCCGCCCAATTGCAGCACCAGTTTTTCCCGGAACTCGATCTGGCCGAGGCTGAACTCGCCGAACGCGCCCAAAAACTGGTCGCCGTTGCCCGCGACGTACCAAACGCGCGTACCGTCCGCCGCCATTTTTAGGATATAGCGCAGCACTTTCAGGTGGTTTTTCGGGAATCGACCCAACGATTTGCCCTGCACATCGAAAACTCCGCCGTTCAAGATGAGCGTCGCCGGGCGGATGCTCTTCAAATATTGCATCAGATCCGAT
Organism: Saprospirales bacterium; assembly: GCA_031414895.1. Taxonomy (GTDB): domain Bacteria; phylum Bacteroidota; class Bacteroidia; order Chitinophagales; family Saprospiraceae; genus JANOQP01. The sequence goes on along the minus strand of JANOQP010000967.1, from coordinate 2,330 downwards.
GCGCGGCACGATTCGCTGCCGAGGCGGATGCCGGAAAGGATGACGATTTCGGGCTTTCTCTTCATTTTTTTGAAAATTTGAACCAAAGGTGGGGGAGGATATCCGGTCGAAAGTTAAGCCAGGTTTAAGTTTTGGGCCTGCCAAAGTTTCAGGCCGAAACTTCATACAGGCTTAACATGGGTTTTATTTTGGGGTAAGATTGGCGGGCCACTTTTGCCTCAAATTCGAGCAAACCTGATTCACGCCACCTATTTCAACATGAAAAAAGCCACCTTTCTACTCTTCTTTTTTGCCGCCATCTTGAACTCCTCGACTGCTTTTTCGCAGGAAGCAAAAGGGCTGATCTCCGGGAAAATCATCGACAAATCCAATGGCGAGGCCCTTATCGGGGCGACCGTCCAGATCGAGGGGACGGCAATCGGCACGGTCACCGACATCGAAGGACAGTTCGCGATTTCGGTGTTGCCGGGCGGGCACACGCTCGTTTTCAGCTATATTTCCTATAAAACGGAGAAAATGGACGTCGCTGTGAAGCCTGGCGAGACCACATTTGCCAACATGGTCATGGCCGAGGACATCGGTACGGAACTGAAAACCGTCACCATTACCTATACGGTGGCAAAATCGAGCGGCCTCGCGCTCCTGACCGAGCGCAAAAACGCGGCCCAGGTCTCGGACGGGATCTCTGCGGAGCTGATCCGCAAAACGCCGGACCGCACGACCTCCGATGTGCTGAAAAGGGTCACGGGCGCATCCATCCAAGAGGGGAAATTTGCCATCATCCGCGGCATGAACGACCGCTACAACGCGGGCTATCTCGACGGTGCGCTGCTGCCATCGACCGAGAGCGACCGCAAGGCGTTTGCGTTCGATGTCGTCCCGGCGAGCCTGCTCGACAATTTGAGCATCATCAAAACTGGCAGCCCCGACCTGATCGGCGATTTTGGTGGCGGCATCATCCGCATCAACACGAAGGCCGTGCCCGAAAAATTTTCGCAGAGCCTAAATATCGGCGGCCAATGGCACTCGCTGACGACGGGCAAGGATTTTACGCAGTTCAAAAAATTTGGCGCGGAGTCGTTCAATTTTTTTGGCGAACAGCGCGATCTGCCCGCTTTTGGGGAGAACGATTTGAAGCCCGTTTCGACGTTCCCGACGAATGCGGAGGCCGAAAAATTTGCCGAGATCAGCAAAAATTTCAACAACGATTGGTCGAACTCGGTCATCAAGGCGCCGCTCGGTTCGCGGTTTGGCTATTCGCTCGGCTTCCCGATCCGCATCGACGATTCGCGGAAAATTGGGGTCATTTTGGCCCTAAATTATGCAAATACCTATAAAACCTCGGTCGGCGAGGTCAATTCGTTCGATGGGGCAGGGAAGACCTCGCAGTTTTTTGATAATACTTTTTCGCAAAACACGACGAGCGGCGGGATTTTCAACGTCAATTATTTGGCGGGAAAAACGCAGATCAATTTCCGCAATTTGCTAAACCTCAACTCGGACAACAACACGACACAGCGCACCGGAACGGGCAATTTTTCGGACGCGATCACGGTGCAGAACACGGCCAATTTGGTCAGCCACAACCGGCTCTATAACTCCATTTTGTCGCTCAAACAGGTCGTCGGGGCCAACCTTTTCACGCTCACGGCCTCTGCAAACTACTCGAACGTGATGCGGAAAACGCCCGATTACCGCATCGTGAGCTACACGAAATCGCCGGATTTTGAAAGCTATAATCTGGCCCTCGGCGAATTTTTTAACAGTTCGACCGGGCGTTTTACATCGAGCTTGAACGAAAAACTGTTCGGTGGCAACCTCGAAGTTTCCAAAAAATTTGACCTTGAAAAAGTGAAGACGACCGTCAAAATGGGCGGGTTCTACCAAAACCGGGTGCGCGATTTCAGCAGCCGGAGCTTCGTTTATGGTGGTGCGGTTGCCGTGCCGACCTACGACCCGGCCATCGACCTCGGCCAAGCGAACATCGGTGCGCGGCAGGTTTTTTTGGTGGAAAAAACGGCGAAGGAACTGGCCAATTACAACGGGAAATCAGTGATGAACGCCAGTTTTTTGACCGCCGACCAGAAGTTTTTTGAAAAACTGCGGGCCGTTTGGGGCGTTCGCTACGAGGACATGACCATCAACGTGGACAACAAATCCATCGGCGCGGACATCGCGGAGGTAAAGGACCGCTCCGTTTTGCCGTCCATCAACCTGTCGTGGGGGCTTTCTGAAAAGACCAATTTGCGGGCGGCCTATTATGCGTCGGTCAACCGGCCCGAATTTCGGGAGCTTGCGCCGTTCGCTTTTTATGTTTTTGACAAAAACGC
>JANOQP010000966.1:0-2438 GCA_031414895.1 Saprospirales bacterium | reverse complement strand
GTGCCGATCAACTGGCAGATTTAGTCGTTCCATGATTTTTCAATGAGCCACAAAACGGGCCAAATAGTACACCTCCATCAACATGGAAATGCTGTTTGGCCCGTTTTTTTTGCAAAAAAAATCAGCGAAATACTTATTTTTTCAGGGTTTCCAATGTTAAAAATGAACGTTTGGCGACTTTCAGTTTAAATTATTTTATCTTTGATGAAGTGTTAAACTAAAACTTCTCCCAATATGAAACTTTCCCTCTTTTCGGCCCTGTTCGGCGGCCTCCTCGTTTTTTGTTCGGTCAAAGCATATTCTCAGACCGGGCCGCTCCAGCCCTATATTTTTATTGAGAATTTTTGCGACCACGAACAGCTCGAAAAAAACGCGCAGTTGGAAGACCCCCTCTATTTTCAAAAAATGGAGGAATTTGAACGCAACTACCGCGACGTTGTCAATGAGTTCATCAAAAACAACCCCGACGCCGGGCAGGCGATTGGCGGCCGCGTCGTCTATACGATCCCGGTGGTCGTCCATGTGATGCACCTTTCGGGCACGCCCGTCGGCACGGGCGAGAACATTTCGATGGCCCAAATCGAACAGGGCGTGCAGGACATGAGCGATGCCTTCCGGCACACGGGCGGCCCAGCGTACACCAATGCGTCGCACCATATCCCGGCCATAAACGGGGTGGACGTCGAGATCCAGTTTTGCCTCGCCAAACGGACCCCCGCCAATGCGCCGACCACCGGGGTCAATCGCGTCGCGACCACCTCTTCAAACCTGCTGCGCGATGTGCCGGTCGCCACGCCCGGAGCTACCAGCGGTGACCTTGTGTTGAAAAACCTTTCCCGTTGGGACCCTACGAAGTACATCAACATCTGGTTGGTGAACGAAATTTGTATCACCGCGGGCGATTGCGACGTTGCTGGATACGCTTTTTTCTCGGGTGCCCACGGCCAGCCCTATGACGGTATCGTGAACGAAGCTGACCAATTTGGGTCTTCGCAGGACAATTCAAAGGTGCATATCCATGAGGCGGGGCATTATTTCAATTTGTACCACACGTTTGAGGGCGGCTGCCCGAACGGGACTTGCACCACGATTGGCGACCGCGTTTGCGACACACCGCCCGATAATTCGTTGAGTGCCGTTAGCTGCGGTGCTGCGGCAAATTCTTGCTCAACGGACGTGCCGGACATTGACGATCTTTATGAGGATTACATGGACTACGGTTTCCAGTCCTGCCAGTCCATCTACACTGCGGGGCAGGCGACCCGGATGCAAACCGCGCTGACCACGACCCGCGTCAGCCTCACAACGAGCAACGGCTGCACGGCGACAACCTCCGATGCACTGGTTTATTTTTACGACAGCGGGGCCACGGTGACCGAATCTTCCGCGGGCGGCACGAGCGGCTGCCGGGGCTATGCCGATGTCAATTTGCGGATCCAACTTTACAACCCCGCGCCGGCGGGCGGGACAACGGTCACCATCGCGTGGACGGCCGGGACGACCCATACCCCAGCCGATTTTACCTATGTCACCAACCCCGTGACCATCGGGGCCGGGAACAGTTTTGGAAATATTGTCGTCCGGGTCTATGACGACCGGGCAGTTGAGGGTGCGGAAACGGCTATTTTCTCCATCACCACGGTGTCGGGCGGAACTGCGGCGAGCTTCCAACAAACCTTCACGCTCACTATCAACGACAATGACGTGGCCCCATCGGGCGATGTCACGACTATTTTTTCCGAAGGTTTTGACAACAACGGCAACAATTGGGTCATGGGCAATTTCGGCGCGGCCACGGTCAATAAATGGGCCATTGGCACCGACAACGATTGCCTCAACGGTGGGGCCGGGTATATCTCCAACGACCTGGGGGTGAACAACAATTACACCGGCGCCACCGCGACCAATGCGTTCATGTTCCGCGAGTTTGATGCGCAAGGGATCAACAACCTGCAAATGAAGTTCGACTGCATCATCAACGGGAATTCCTCCGATAGGTGCCGGATAATTGGCCGCCCGACCAGCGTCGGCAACCCAAGTTTCAACACTTTTGGGTCGCCAAACCTGTTCGACAAGCCCTGTCCGACACCGTTCAGCGCGACATTCAATTTCCCGGCAGGGTACAACTCATTCCCGCAGGTCGGCTTTTATTTCACGACAGCCAGCGGCGCCGCCGAGAACCCGGCCATCACCATCGACAATCTGCAATTGAACTATGCGGCCTCCGGGGTTGCATCCTCCACGACCACGGTCACGGAATATTTCGGCCCATTGTCAACCGTTTATTTCAAGAACGGGACTGGTGAACTGATTGGCAAAATTGAAAACCTCTCCACTTGGGACTATGGTTGCACCATTTTTGCCATCGACCAAGCAGGCACGACCGCCTTCCATCCGACGAATTTCGCCACGGTTTGGATGACCTCGAAGACCTTGTT
>JANOQP010000965.1:0-2106 GCA_031414895.1 Saprospirales bacterium | reverse complement strand
ACCATTGTCACCCAAAAAAAGGTTGGCCAAGAAACCAAGCAGATAAGGTTTGACTATCCCCAAACCTATCAATATTTGATTGATCACCAACCTTATTTCGAGGCTAGGAAATCGAATATTTATCTCAATAAACCTTTGTTCTCTATCTTTGGGATTGGTGATTATTCATTCAAGCCTTTTAAGGTTGCTATCTCGGGGCTTTATAAAACCTTTCATTTTACCCTAATCCTGCCACAAGCTGAAAAACCTGTCATGCTGGATGACACTTGTTATTTGATCGGTTTTGATAAGATAGAGTTTGCTGTCTATGCATTGATCCTTTTAAATTCAGAATCAACCGAAAGTTTTTTACAGTCAATCACTTTTTCGGACGCAAAACGGACTTTTACAAAGGATATATTGATGCGGATTGACCTTTTGGAATTGGCAAAAAATATCGACAAAGAATATTTACAAACTTCTATGGAAGGTTTAAACGAAAAATACAAACTTTGCCTGAATTTAGGTTTGTGGCCAGATTTTATAACAGAAATGAAGCCTGTGAACACTGGACAAATTGAGATGTTCGCTTAATCGTTCAATTCCTCAATTCTTCAATTCCTCAACTTGAAAATATGAACTTCGACCTAATCATCATCGGCTCCGGCCCCGGCGGCTACGTCGCTGCCATCCGCGCCAGCCAATTGAAACTCAAAGTGGCCATTATCGAGCGCGAAAGCCTCGGCGGCATCTGCCTCAACTGGGGCTGCATCCCGACAAAAGCGTTGCTGAAAAGCGCGAACGTGTTCGAATATTTGACCCACGCCGCCGATTATGGCATCAAAGTGGCGGGCGCGGAGGCCGATTTTGGCGGCATGATCGCGCGCAGCCGGACGGTCGCGGACGGGATGAACAAGGGCGTCCAGTTTTTGATGAAAAAAAATGCCGTCACGGTCATCATGGGCAACGCCAAACTGGCCAAAAACCAGACCGTCGAAGTGACCGACAAGGACGGCAAAATGACCCCGTACTCTGCCACGAACATCATCATCGCGACCGGCGGGCGGGCCAAGGAACTCCCGAACCTCAAAATCGACGGCGAAAAGATCATCGAATACCGCAAGGCCATGTCGCTGCCCGTGCAGCCGAAGAAAATGGTCGTCGTCGGCGCGGGCGCGATCGGGGTCGAGTTCGCCTATTTTTATAACACCATCGGCACCGATGTGACCGTCGTCGAGTTCATGGAACAGGGCCTCGTGCCACGCGAGGATGCCGATATTTCAAAAGAGCTGACCAAGGTTTTTGCCAAAAAAGGCATCAAAACCCTCGCGAACACCTCCGTCGAAACGGTGGACACAAAAGGCGCGGGCTGCAAAGTCACGGTGAAAGACCGCAAAACCGGGGCAACTTCGGTCATCGAATGCGACATCGTTTTGTCTGCCGCCGGGGTCACGCCGAACACCGAAACCCTCGGCCTCGAAACTGTCGGCGTCGCCACCGACCGCGGTTTTATCAAGGTAAATGAGTGGTATCAAACGTCGGTCGCGGGCATTTTTGCCATCGGCGACGTGCTGCCCACGCCCGCGCTGGCCCACGTCGCGAGCGCGGAGGGCATCACCTGCGTCGAAAAAATCGCGGGTGCGCACACCGAGGCCATTGATTATGGAAACATCCCCGGCTGCACCTATTGTTCGCCCGAAATTGCGTCCGTTGGCATGACCGAGGCGCAGGCAAAGGCCCAGGGCATCGAGGTAAAAATCGGCAAATTCCCGTTCATGGCGAGCGGAAAAGCGAAGGCCGCGGGCGCGCCCGAAGGCTTCGTGAAGGTCATTTTTGATGCAAAATACGGCGAATGGCTCGGCTGCCACATGATCGGCATGAACGTCACCGAGATGCTCGCCGAGGTCGTCACCGCCCGAAAACTCGAAACCACCGGCCACGAAATCATCAAATCCATGCACCCGCACCCGACCATGTCGGAGGCGATCATGGAGGCGGCGGCGGCGGCTTATGGGGAAGTCATCCATATATGAGTGCCGATTTTTGAATGCCTATTTATGAATGTTTTGATTTACGATTTACGAGTGACGATATACGATTTACGAATGCCGCGCCGCTCGTAACTCG
>JANOQP010000964.1:0-5586 GCA_031414895.1 Saprospirales bacterium | reverse complement strand
GCCGCGCCGGGCGCAACGGCTGCGGGCGGGACGGTTACTTGCACAATCGGTTCGGTCATTTTGATGGGAAATTCGCCGACAGGCACGGTCAATTATAGCTGGACAGGCCCGAACGGTTTTTCATCGACCCAACAAAACCCGACGGCCTCGACGGTCGGAAATTACATCCTCATCGTGACCAATCCGGCCAATGGTTGCACGTCCGACGCGACGGCCATTATCGGGCAAAACACCGTCGCGCCGACCGCTTCGGCGACCACGCCCGGCCAATTGAGCTGCAACGCGACGAGCATCCAGATCAACGCGACGGCCAGTTCGCAGGGCAACGAGTTTTCGTATTTATGGACGACGGGAAACGGCAATATCGTCTCCGGGGCGAACACGCTCTCGCCCATTGTCAACCAAATCGGGACGTATAATTTATTGATTACCAACGGTTTAAATGGTTGCACGGCCACAACCTCGGCCAATGTCTCGGCCATTCCAGTGGTCACTTCGGGCATTTCAAATACCCAAAATGTCGGCTGCAACGGCGGCTCAAACGGTTCGGCAACGGTTGCGGCGGGCGGCGGCACGGGCAGTTTTTCGTACATTTGGTCGAACGGCCAGACGACGGCGACGGCGACCAATCTGACCGCCGGGGGCTATTCTGTCACCGCGCAAGACGCGACGGGCGGCTGCACGGCGACGGCCTCGGCGACCATTTCGCAGCCCGATGTTTTGGCGGCAAATGCCTCGGCGACGCCCGTTACTTTCAACGGAGGGAGCGACGGCACGGCCACGGCTGCCCCGACGGGCGGAACGGCGGGCTTCACCTATTTATGGACAAATGGATCGACGGCCCAGTCTGTTTCGGGCCTCGCGCCGGGCACTTATTCGGTCGTCGTGAGCGATGCGAACGGCTGCACGGCGGGCCAAACAGTGACCGTGAACAGCTTCGGCTGCCTGATCGCGGCGACCGGAGGCGCGACGAACGTCACCTGTTTTGGCGCGGCCAATGGCACGGCGACGGCGACGACAAACGGGGCGAACCTGCCGGTTTCCTATTTATGGTCGAACGGCGGCGGCACGGCGACCATTTCCAACCTCGCGCCGGGCGATTATTCCTGCTCGATACTTGACGCGAACGGCTGCCCGGCCACCATTTCGGTGAACATCACCCAGCCGCCGGCCCTCGCCGCGAACGCCTCCTCGACCCATGTGACCGCCAACGGCGCGACCGACGGAACCGCCTCGGCACAACCGACGGGCGGCTCGCCGAGCTATACTTTTTTATGGAACACGGGGCAGACGGCCCAAAATATTTCCGGCCTCGCGCCAGGAAATTACACCGTCCTGGTGACGGACGCGAACAGTTGCACGACCACCCAAACCGTCGTCGTCAATGCGTTCAACTGCGTTTTCGGCGCGACGGTGAACACGGTCAATATCACCTGTTTTGGCGCGGCCAACGGACAGGCGACGGCCCTTTCGACGGGCGGCACCGCGCCGTTTGGCTATCTTTGGTCGAATGGCCAAACGACCTCGACGGCCACCAATTTGCCGCCCGGCAACGGCACGGTGAGCCTGACGGACGCGGCGGGATGCGCAACGACGGCAGACTTCAGCATTTCACAGCCGACGGCATTTGTTCCGGCAGCGGCCACGGTTGCGAACAATATTTGTACTGAAAATCAAAACGGCGAAATCAAAATAAACCTTTCGGGCGGCACGCCAAACTACACTTACCTCTGGTCGAACGGCCAAACGACGAACCCTGCGGTCAATTTGGCCGTCGGCCAATTCACCGCGACCGTCACGGACGCGAACGGCTGCACCCATTCGGAGACCAATTCGATCGCCGCGATCGACAATGTTCCGCCGACAATCGCCTGTCCGGCAAATGTGTCGGGTTGCGAAGGTTTGCCGGTGATCGAGGAGGCCAGCGGGCCAGTTTTCGCCGACAATTGCAGCCTCGGCAGCAATCAGCCAGTCCGCACGGGTGCGTGGGCGAACGACCATATTTACCCGGTCGGGACGACGGTTTTGGGCTATTCGATCACCGATGTTTTGGGGAATGTGGCGAGCTGCAATTTCAACATTGTCATCCACCCGAAACCGGGGATCACAGTCGATGCGTCGCAAAACGACATCGGCAACGCGGGCATCGGCAGCATCTCGGTGACGCTGGCAAATGGCCCGTTTGCATCTATCATTTGGAACAAAAACGGCCTTTTCTTCTCCAATAATGAAGATTTGACAGGGCTCACGGCGGGCGTTTATACGCTCACGCTGACCAGTCCGGCAGGCTGCGTGAACCAATCGGCAAGCATCACGATCATGAACACGGTCGGCACGGAAAGCCCCGCGGCCCTGTCGCTGCGCATCATGCCAAACCCGACGACGGATATTTTGCGCATCGAAACCGATGCGACTGTTTCGGAGGTCCGGCTCACGGACAGCCGCGGACGGCAGGTCTTTTTGCAAAAAGGGGACCTTCGGGAAATTGATTTTTCGGCATTTTCGGAGGGCGTATATTTCCTCCAAATCCGGTTCGCAGATGGGTCGGTCGTTTCGCGAAGGGTGGTGAGGATCTGATTTTTTTTAATTCAAAACCAGTTCACGCCCACCCTAAAATTCAATAACAAGATGGCCAATCCAGTCCGGGAAACCGATTGGGTTGGCCTTTTTTATATTGGGGGAAGCCCCCAAAAAATGACGGCTATGCGACGACCCGATTTTGAAAAATATTATTTTTGCAAAAGCATTACCAGTAACCAAACCGGGCTAGTTATCTTTGTTTCACCAATATGAACAAATCGCCCTATTTACTTTTGTTGGCCGAAACCATCGCCCCTTTTTTTTTAACAACCAAACCGTAAAACGCCGCCCCGTGAAATATTTTGAAAGCTTCCTCCAATTCGTCTATGACGAACAATGCGCCCTGGTCATCGGCCCCGAGATCATGCGTTTTGATAAAAAACCGATGAACATGTTCGTGCGCGACAAGTTGCACGCGCAGTTCAAGGATGACCTCGCCCATTATTATGATGGCGACGGGCTGTTCGCGTTCAAGCCGGGGCGGGAATGGATCAAGGGCGAAATGGCCAAATCGTTCAAGGATGAATGCCTCGATCTCACGAAGTCTGCCGGGTTTGACGAAGAGTTGCTGAAAAACATCGCGCGCCTCCCTTTCCACCTCATCATTTCGGCCAATCCGGACACGTTCCTGTCCGACGTTTTCAACAAATACGGGGTCCCCCACAAGTTTTCGTTTTACCGAAAGGGCGACAAGCCGAGCGACGAGGTGAAGTTGCCGACCCGCGACGAGCCGCTCATCTACAATATCTCCGGCTGCATCTCGGAGGACGAGAGCCTCATACTCGATTACGAGGACCTGTTCACGCTCATCAAGTCGTCGTTTGGGCCGTCGGGCCTCCCGCAGGGGCTTCAAAGTGCGTTGCGCGGCGTGAAGCGGTACATATTCCTGGGCTTCAATTTTGACAAATGGCACACCCAGATCTTGCTCCGGATCCTATGCGGGAGCAATTTCCAAAAAAACTACGCCGGCCCGCACTCGGTGACGGAAGAGACGAACACCTTCCTTGAACATGAATTTAGGATTGACTTTTGGAAGCCGGAAATGGGCGATTTTTTGACGGCGTTCCTCGACTCTGCGGAAAAATACAAGCCCGATGCCGTATTGGCCAACCAGCCCCGGCTGCGCCAGCTTTCGGGTGCGCCGGGCCTCCCCTCGGAGGTCAATATCAACCTCGCCATCAAAAACGGCCAGTTGAAACCCGCGATCGATTACCTGTTGGAATTTTCAAAGGGCACCAAATATGAGCCGGAGGCCCTCCAGATCAGCGGGATGCACGCACACGCCACCATTGCGCAGGACAAAATGGACACCCGTGACTACAAGGCCCACATAGCCAAGGTCATGGACGATATCATCCGCCTCACCCGTTTAATCGCCGGCAATTAATGAGCGCAATCCACCGATATCCGGGGGTAAAACCCTTCGAGGCGACCGATGTTGCCCTCTTTTTTGGCCGAAACCAGGACAAGGCCGACCTGTTCGACCTTATCAACCGGGAAAAACTGGTCGTGCTGTTCGGCAAGTCCGGCTATGGCAAATCGTCGCTGCTTAAGGCCGCGCTCATCCCCGAAATGCTCGGAAAGCCGGCCAACCGGCACAGCATCGAGCTGGGCGAAGAAATACAAATAGCGAACAAGCCCATTTACATCCGCTTCAATTCGTTCAACCCCGGCAAATCGATGATGCCCTGCAAGGTGGTCGTCGAACGGTTCGGCGAGGCGTTCGGGAACAATGGGGGCGACGGGGCGGCGGCGGCGGTGACCCAGTTTTTTTATGAAAAAAAGCACGGCGACCGGCTTTGGCACACGTTCAAAAAAAACAGCACGGCAGCGAAACACCCCGTTTTTCTGATTTTTGACCAGTTCGAGGAGTTTTTCTCCTATCCGCCGGAAGCGCAAATGCAGTTCCGGCAAGAGATCTCGGAACTGCTCTACACCCAGATCCCGCAGGCCGTCCGCGACTCGATGGGCGGCCTCGACCGGGCGACCAAACAGCATATCCACCAGCCGATGGAGATCCACGCGCTGTTCGCGATGCGCTCCGACCGGTTGCATTTGTTGAACGGGATGCGGGAGGAGCTGCCCGCCATTTTGAGCGTCCGCTATGAACTGAAAGCGCTCACCGAGGCGCAGGCGACGGAGGCCATCGTGAAGCCGGCGAAGCTCGATTCGCCCGGTTTTTTGGTCAAAAAACCGTTTGGCTTCGAGCAGGCCGCACTCGACAAGATCATTTTTGAGCTGAAAAAAGCCCGCGAATCGGCCAACCCCGACCTCCAAATCGAGCAAAACATCGAGGCTTTCCAATTGCAGATGGTCTGCCAAACGATCGAACAGGGCCTGATCTCAAAAACAAAAAAAGCGGGCGGACATCAGCCCGACCTGATCACCGAGGCCGACCTGCCGGACTTTGAACAAATCTACCACCAATATTATACCGACAAACTGGCCGACCTGCCGACGCAGGAAAACCGCGATGTGGCCCATATTTTATTGGAAGAAGAAATGGTCATCGGCAACGATATGGCCGATATGAGCCGCGTCAGCCTGCCGAAGGAGATCCTCATCCGGTCGATGCAGGAGGAGCACCATTTGACGGTCGATCAGTCGATATTCGATTATTTGGAGGACAAATTTTTGATCCGCCGGGAAACCTTTGGGCACAACGTCCATTACGAGGTGAGCCATGATGTGCTTTTGGGGCCTTTGATGAAATCGCGCGACGCGGCGCGGAAATTGCGGGCCGATGCCGCCGAGATTGCCGCCGCCGCCAAACGCCGGGAGGCAGAGGAAGCTGAAACATTCGCCGCCAACTTGGCTGCCGAGGAAGAGGCCGCTAAATTGCGGGAATCCGGGAAAAGGAAGAAGCTGGCCAAGCTGCTGACCCTGACGACAATATTGATCTGTGCGCTGACCGGTCTTGCGCTGTATGTGAACCGGGAAAAAAACATTGCGACGGCCGCGGTTGAAAATTTCAAAAAAGAGGAAAAACTCCGTAAAGAGGCCGAA
>JANOQP010000963.1:0-4262 GCA_031414895.1 Saprospirales bacterium | reverse complement strand
GCAAAAAAAACTGCGCTTTTCGATCCTTTTGATCTCGCACGACGATGAGATCGTGGCCGGATTTTGTGGGCGGGCGATCGAAGTTTGAAGGGTTCCCAAAAAAAGAAAAGGGGTGCAGCCGACGACGGATTGCACCCCTTTTTTATGGCTGGTCCCAAAAAATCAAACCACCGATTGGGCTATCCCCAAATACCTCAAAATATTCTCGTTGAGCATTCTCGGCTGGTGCGGTTCCACCTTCGACAAAAACTCTTTTTGCCTCCCGAGCAGGTCGCCAGCGGGCAGGACGACCCAATAATCGGTCCCGTACATCACCTTTTCCGCGACTTTTGGATTCGAGTCAATCAAGTTCAAGAAGGTGTCGAACAGCTCTTTTTCCACCAAATTGAACGAAAAATCGGTATAAACCTGTAATTCCGGGTCTTCGACCATTTGGATGACCTTGGCCACGCGGGCGTTTTCGCCAGACCGGGCATGTTCCTCCCAATTGTTGTCGCCCCCAAAATGGGCAAGGTTGAGCTTCAGGTTTTTGTGCTTTTCGAGCACGCTGTCCCAGTTGGCGGGGTTGTTCAAAAAGGTCGCCCGCTCCACGCGGGAGCTGCCGGGGATGGCAAAACTGAACAGGCCCGACTCATTTTGGACCTCGATTTTCTTTTCGTAGGTCGAGACAATATTGCCGCCGCAATGGGTCAAAACGGGGATATTTTTTTCCGCACAAATTTCGAAAATCGGGTCAAGCCGTGCATCCGAGGGCAGATAACCTAGCGCGGGATAGCATTTTACGCCAAAAAACTGGGTGTCGCCCTCGGCAAATGCTTTCAGGAAAAGCTCGTACACATCGGGCCGGCGCGGGTCCACGGGGAAAAACGGGATAATCGGGTGCACCTCCGAAATGGCCTTTATCTCATCGACCTGTTCGGCGAGCTTCTTTTTCGGCTGAATGTCCCAGCCCGTTTCGAGGTCCATCATCAAGACCCCGGTGACGAATGGCCGGCCCCAAAATTCGGGGATTTGCATGAGCGAAAACTTGCCGAGGTAATGTTCCAGCACCTCCCGCTGGTCTTTTTTTCGGAGGACGGCGAGTGCCTCGCGGAGGTCAAAGCCCATGATCTCGACCTCGTCGGCGACCTCGATGACGGCTTCCAATTCGGTCTCCAGCTTTTCCCAGTTCAACTCATGGTCTTCCGTCGTTGCCGCGATGGAGGCGTAAATCTCGTGTTCCCCTTTTTCCAAAAGCGGGTCGGGCGACGTGATTTCGAGGCCAAGCGACTCCAAAACCTTGCTTTTCAGCATCCGCAAAAGGACGTACCAGACGGTCAGGCTCTTTTTGTCGAAAATATGCGCATGGATGTCCACGACACAGCTCGGATCGGCCAATGCGGCGGCGGCCAACGGGGTAAGGCGGGAATTTGGGTCGCTGCTGATTTTTTCGCGGGCGACTTTGAGGAACTCAGGTGCGGTCATAAAGTTGGTTGGTTTAAAATTTTAGATGTCGCGTCCAATATGTTTGGCGATTTCTTTGATCAAAATGCCCTCGTTCGCGCCGCGCCGTTCGCCCGCCGCATTGATCGGCATCCCGCCCTCTTCCTCGGTTTTTCCGGCGTGGTGCAGGGCGACCACTTTCCAGTTTGCGTCAAAAACGGGCGATCCGCTCGAACCGCGCTCCGTGTCCGTTTGATAAAGGAGGCGGTTGCCGTTCGTGGCAATGACCTTGTTGGCGGTCAGGGCGATCTGTTTGGTCTGCCCGAGCGGGTGCTGGATGATGGTGACGGGGCTGTCGGGCTGCGGCTCGGTGAACGTATCGACCTCCAAAAAGCCCCATTGCCCGAGCGGGCTGGCCGGGTTGTCGATCACCTTTATGAAGGCATAATCCAGTTCTTTTACGGGGCTGAACTTCGCGTCGGCGGCATCGAGCAAAAACTCGGAGGTCTTCTGCATACCGCCGCCGAGGTCTTCCTCATAATCAAAGATGAGCTTGGCCTTCGCGGCCTGGTCGGCGTTCGGGAGGACATGGAAATTGGTGAGCAAATAGCCGTTTTTCAACAAAAAGCCCGTCCCAGATCCGCCGTCGCTGCGCAAAACCTTGCACACGCTGCGGGAGGCGCGGAGGCCTTTTTCGAGCCAATTTATTTTCAAAAGGTTGCTTTGCGGCCCCAAGATTTTTTCAAGGGCCGGCTCGTCCGTCGTGGCATAGATCGACTTGCGGTATTTGCCGAGGATGCGCTGCGTATCGAGTTCCTGCGGCACGGTTTTGATAATGCCGAGGAGTTGGACCATCAAACGGTTTTCCTCAAAATCGATATCGTCGGGGCGGATATCGCCGTTGTTTTTTCGGTTTTCCAAACGGGCAAAACCCGCCCGTTTTAGGATGATCGAAGTGGAAAGGGAATCGGATATCGGGCTGATGTATTTGTCCAAAAGTTCAAAGGCCGCCTCGAACTTGTTTTGCTCGATGATTTTTTTGATGGTCTTGACGACCATTTCGATCGGGTTGTTTTCAGGTGCGGTCAGCATGGTTGGGTTTTGTTTGATGGAAAAATACGCGCGATGGGTAGGGCAAACATAACCATATTTTCCATTTCAAAATCAATCCCAATCGCGGCATTCGATGCCTTCTTTTTTTGAGACCGGCCAACCTTTTTTTTCCGATTTGCGCACCATTTTTTTGCGGAACTGGCGCGGGTAAAATGCCGAAACGAGACAGCCGAGCCGCGTTTTCCGGGGCAAAACGCCCGATTTTCCCAAAAATTCGCGGGCCGACGGGGCACAACGCATCCCGACGAGTGCGTAATCATAGGGCGGCCTTGCCACGTTTTTTCGGTACAGCTGCTGCAATTTGGCCTTTTCCGCCGGGGTCACCGGGATGACCATCGACGTGCGCTTGTCGTTCACAGTTTTTTCCCGCCAAACGGAAACAGGCCGCTCGTCCATTTTTGAGTTGAAAAACTTGCGCTGCAGCCGCGCAAAACGGTGAAAATTTTCTTTGTTCTTGATGTTGAACCCATAATAAAACGTGTCGATCTGCACCTCGACATGGCCGCCCAAGGTTCCGCCGCGCCTGATCCGTTGGTCGGGGCAGCCTGGTTGCGCGACCGAGCCGTGGGTAAAATGGAGGGTGATCGAATCGGTTTTTGCCGCGCCGTCGCCGATGGTTTTGGTCAAATTCAATGAATCGGAGGGCATGGCTGCGGCCAATTTTGTCAGCAAAAAAAGCAGGGGCAGCATTGAAAATCGGGCGTAATTCATTGAAAATCAATGGTTTGGGTGAATTTATTTCGTCAAATCCGACAATTTCAAATTGCGGAAAACGACCCGAAGGTTCAGCAAAAAAAGCCCGCCCGCCACCGCCAGCCAAAGGTACATCCAGACCGTTTTCGACCCGCCGACCACCGATTCGAACTGCGCGAGGTCGCTCGACGGCCCGATGTTGAAATCCTCGATGATATATAATATGGCCGCGAGGCCGAGGAACATCAGCACGTCCCTGTCCCACGTCGTCTTGTGGGCGATGAAAAAAAGCAGGGCAGCGAACCCGACCAACAGCCCGCTCGAGATCCAATTGTCGCGCCAGACGATGGCCGTGAAAACCATCAGTCCCGCCAAAAACACCAACGTTGGCTGCGCCCAATTCGTCCGCTTGGCGCCGATATAAAAGAGGAGGTTGCCCAAAATGGCCGAGCCGAGGTAGCCGCCCATCAAGATTACGGGCAGCGAGCCGGGCACGGAAGTCGTCTGGCCGCTGCCGTTCGGGCCGATCTCGAGGGCCACGACACGTCCGCCGGTCAAAATTGCGCCGAGCGCGTGGCCAAATTCGTGCAAAAAAGTCACCAGCAACGTCACCGGGTAGAGTGCCTGACGGCCAAGTGTGCCGCCGAAAAATTTCAAAAGCACATAAACCAGGACCATTGCAAGGGTTCGGAAAAGGAGTTTGTTCATGGAAAAAGGAGATAATTTGGGAATGAGATAATGGGCGAATATCGCAATATCCCAATATCCGATTTCTCAATCAACCAATTTCACTTTGGAATTTTCCGACAAAAAAGGCGAACCGATGCCAATGATTTCCGCGATGCCCTCCAATCCGGAGGCGATGACCGCCGAGTTTTTTTCGAGAAAAGCGACCCGGACGGCGCGTTTTTCGACCGATTGACCATCTTTTTTCAACAAAAAAACGAACGCATCCTTCCCGTTTCCCTCGACGAGCGATTCGATGGGGATGACCGGATAATTGCGGCCCGATCCCGCGCCGATCTCGGCCTGCC
>JANOQP010000962.1:0-1677 GCA_031414895.1 Saprospirales bacterium | reverse complement strand
GCGGCGATTGGTCGCTCGGCACCTTGACGAGTGCAAACTCGCTTTTGCCTTTCGGTTTGCCCTTCGGTTTCAAGTTGACGGCGAGATAGAGGTGTGCATTTGCCAAAAAAGGCCTGATTTTTTGCCCGACCAAAAGCATGGGCTGCACGAACGGGAGGAGGTTCCCGTGGAAATAGTTTTCCACAAAAAGCCGCTGTTCCCCGTTCAAATCGAGCCGGTGCAACAAATGGATATTGTGTTGCCGAAGTTCGGGGACGATCTGTTGGGAAAAGACCTCCGAAAATTCCTCTTGCTGCCGATTGACAAGGCGGTGGATATGCTTCAAAAGCTCGGACGGGTCAAAATCCAGTTCTTTTTTGGTCTTTTTGCCCACTTTTTTGAGGTTCCGAATATAGGCGACGCGGATCCTGAAAAATTCGTCGAGGTTGCTCGAATAGATGGCCAGAAATTTCAGCCGTTCCAAAAGTGGCACCGACGGGTCTTTCGCTTCCTGCAAAACGCGGTAATTGAACGAGAGCCAACTAATGTCGCGGTGGATGAATGGGATGTTCATTGGTAAGGTCTAAATTTTGTCCGAACCTTGATTCCTTTGATTTTTGCGGTTGATTTTATGGATCAAAAAAATCACAGTTCGGACAATGGTGTTCAATCAAAAAAGGCTGCCTTGAACGGCGGTCTTGACAATCGGTTTCGGCCCGCGAATGTCCAAACCTGGGATGGCCGATTGGAATTTTTCGGACAAAATGATTGCCATTTCGGGCGAAAGCAAATTGTCGGGGGCGTGCGCAAAGAAATAGATTTCCGGCAAACCTTTCGCAAGCCAATCGGCCAACCGGTCGGCCCAATCATCTGCACGCGCAAAATCGGTCGGGTGAAGACCATTTGAGACGAAGCGGATGAGCATTTTATTGGTCGTTAATCTCGGAAATGCTACATCACGACGGCCGGCAACATCAGAAATACAGGTCGCAATCCCTTGATTTTCAAGCATTTGAAAATATTCCCCGGCCTCGGAAAGCAATTTTCCATCCGGTTTTTTTGAAAAAAAACCTTCGTGCCGGACCTCGATGGCGAGGGGCAGGTCGTGTGGCCAATTTTTTAAAAAACGGGCAAGGCTGGGCAATCTATCGGGTGAAAAATAGGGCCCCAATTGCAAAAAAACCACGCCCAACCGACCGCCGAGCAACCGCATGGCCTCGATAAAAAGCGGCAATTCCGTTCCAATCTGCGAAAAATCCTGCAAATGGCTGATGCTCTTCGGCACTTTTGGGCAAAACCGAAAATCGTCGGGCGTGGACGCGACCCAGTTTTCGACCGCAGCCGCATCGGGGACCTTGTAAAAGGTCGTGTTCGCTTCGATGCAATTGAACTGCTGGGCGTAAAATTTGAGGAAATCCGTTGTTTTCGCCCGTTGCGGATAAAAACTGCCTACCCATTCCTTCATGCTCCATCCGGTCGAGCCGAGCCAAATTTTTGGTTTCCCCGCGCGTGGCGGCAGGGCAGCAAGCAACCGGGCATTTTCGGGCGGGTCGGGCGGGAGGGTAAAATCAACGCCGTCGAGGGTTTCGAGCTTGCCAAATTCCATGTTTTTTTGCCACAAATCTCACCATTTGCCCAGTTTTAGTGGTTAAATAATTTGAGCAATTCGTGAAATTTGTAGCAAAAAAAAAAGCCCGG
>JANOQP010000961.1:0-2170 GCA_031414895.1 Saprospirales bacterium | reverse complement strand
CATCAATCCGTCGCCCATCCGCATGGCCGTTTTGACCGACTCGATTACCCGCTCGCGGCGGTCGGCAGAGACCGCGATCCGGTCCACGACGACCTCAATATCGTGGATCTTGTAGCGGTCGGCCTGCATCCCCGGCGTGATCTCCAAAATCTCGCCGTCCACCCGGACTTTCGTGTATCCCTGTTTTCGGATTTGCTCGAAAAGCTCGCGATAATGGCCCTTCCGGGAACGCACGAGTGGGGCGAGGATGATGATCTTTTTGCCCAAAAAATCGGTCGAGATGCGCTCGATGATCTGGTCCTCGGTGTATTTGACCATTTTTTCGCCCGTCGCATGGCTGTACGCCTCGCCCGCGCGGGCAAAGAGCAGCCGCAAAAAATCGTAGACCTCCGTCACCGTGCCGACGGTCGAGCGCGGGTTGCGGCCCGTCGTTTTTTGTTCAATGGAAATGACGGGGCTCAATCCGGTGATCTGTTCGACATCGGGCCGTTCCATTTCGCCGATAAATTGACGGGCATAACTCGACAGCGTTTCCATAAAACGCCGCTGCCCTTCGGCATAAATCGTGTCGAACGCGAGCGACGATTTGCCGCTGCCCGAGATCCCGGTGATCACGACAAACTGGTTGCGCGGGATGCGGACATCGATGTTTTTCAGGTTGTGCGTCCGTGCACCGATGACCTCGATGAAATCTTGGAAAGTTTCGGGTTTCGGGTTTCGGGTTTCGAGTTCGGCGATGGCATGGCCGTTGTTGGCGGCCCCGCCAACAACCTCAGCGTTGTGCGATTTTGTTTTTTTTGACATGAATTTCAGAACAGCAAAATAAATATTTTGTTGGAAATGCAAATGTAAAAACCCCCGTCGGATTCGATGGACGGTTGGTTTTTAAAAAGAAAAATGCGAGCGGCCGGAAATGATCGCTGCGATATTGGGGGCGGCTCTCGCCAATGACCAGTTCGGCGGTCGTATAAACAAGGTTTTCATCGAGCAAATGGCCGCCCGTGACCCGTCCGAGGCTGTCTGCGACGCTCATGTGGAGGTGCAACCCGTCGGGGCTGATGGTGCCGGTGAGGCTGACAATTTCAAAATGCCCGGTCATTTTCGCGCCAGTCGGCTGGTTGGCGAACCGCAAATTGACCGCCGTGAGGCTGCCAACGCAGGCCATGACCCAGCCCGCCCCGATCGATTCTTTTTTGGCAAAATCGGCGATTTCTTTTTTCAAATCTTGTCCCGGTTTGAGGCGGAAAGCATGGATCTTCAAGTTCTCTCTCGGCATGGTCGGCGCGTTTTTGCATTGAAAAAAAGGCAGGGCGAAGAACAGAAGGGCGAATTTCATGACCTTTTTGGGGCCAAAAATGGTTGAAACATTGTAACTGTTTAGGTCGGGGCTGTACCGGACGGCTTTAGCCGCCGTATTGTGTTAAAAATAGCCGGATTGGTTATAAATCGTCGATTCAGGATTGTTTCTTTGGCGACAAATCTCCAAAGAAGTGCAAAATCGGCGGCTAAAGCCGACCGGTACAGGCTCGCCCTAAACAGCTACGAAACATTTTACAAAATTCCCCAAAAACCGGGATTGCCAAATTGGGCGGGCGGGTCGACAAACTTTTTTTACGGAGCCGGGATAAACCAAAACCTGCGCGGAAGGTCAAATCCCCGATTTCCCGCAAAACCAATATTTTTCACCAACCAAAATTTTTTGAGAACATGAAGAACATCCTTTTGATTGCCCTTTTCGCGACCGCTTTTGTCGCCATGAGCTTCACCGCCGCCCAAAAACCGTGGGAAAAACTCGGCCAACGGGCCGTCAATTACGGCCTCGACCACGATGAGATCTTGGTCACGGCTGCCGAGGGCCGTTTCACCGCCTTAAAAATAAAGGTCAAAAAGGGCGGCATCAACATGAAAAAACTCACGGTCGTGTATGGCAACGACGAGCGTGATGAAATCGAGCTGCGAAACGATTTTGCGCCGGGCAGCGAGAGCCGCGTCCTCGATCTGAACGGCAACAAACGGGTCGTCCGCAAGGTGATTTTTTGGTACGACACGAACAACGGGGCCAAAAAAAAGGGCATCGTCGAACTTTGGGGGCGGCACTGAAATTTGTCAAACGCTCAAAAAAAAGCCCGCTTTTCGGCCAATTTGGTTCGGAGAGCGGGCTTTTTTTTGA
>JANOQP010000960.1:0-3148 GCA_031414895.1 Saprospirales bacterium | reverse complement strand
CCACACCCCCCTACCCCCCCCCCCCACCGGCCCCCCACCCCCCCCCTCCCGCCCCCACCAGCCCCTCCCCAGCCCCACCGGCGCGGAATGATTTTCGTGTAACCAATATTCCGCCCCGCTGGGGCTAAAAGATGAGCCTTTCAGCAATTTGCTACCAACATTTCGCCCCGCTGGGGCTGGCTTCAACCCATTATTCGGAATAATTGTTTCCATGGTTAAAAACGGCCGCCGGCAACACTTCACCCCTTCACCAAAACCACCTTCATCCGGTCTGCCGTGGCCACTTTTTTCAAAAAATCGACGAGGTCGCCAAACCGTTCTGCCGGGAGAATTTTGTTGTTGAGCACCAATGTTCTCGAAACATGGGCCTCTGCCCCGTCCATGTAAATTTTCAGGTCGAACGACCCAAAATCGCCCGTCAGATCGATCCCTTCGGGCAGGCTTTCCGGGGCAAAACCGGGCGGCGGGACAAATTTCACGACATCCTGTTGGGTAAAACCGCGCGGGTCTGCCTGCACTTTCGACCGCCGGGGCGCGTCCGCGATGGCAGGTTTTTCCATTTTTGAAAAAACGGAAATGGGCAGGAACATCCGCTGCCCGGTCGCCGCTGCGAAGGCCGGGAGCGTCAGGTCGAGGTTCATCGACATGGCGTTTTTTAGCCGGTGGAATTTGAGTGTGTCGATCTCAAAATCGCTGATGTTCAACTGTTCATAGAAGTACTTCTTCTGAAAATCAGGGCCGAACTCCGAAAGCTGCGCCGGGAACGATTGGGCCAGCCCCCTAAAATCTTGATACGAAACCAGTTTTGCGCCGCCATTTTCACTCAAAAAAACCTTCGTTATCCGGACTGTCCTGTTTGCAGTTTCGTCAAATTTCGGGGTGCGGACGAGGTGTCCGCCGTCGGGTGCGACAAGAAGAGCGGGACGGTCGTCGGTAAAATCGCCCAAAAAGCCAAAGGGCGCGGTCTGGCTCGTGCATTCGAGCCAGATGGTGTCGCCGTCGATGGGGACGCAGGTCACGATATGGTTGAAGTGGGCGTTCGGGAAATCCGGGAATTGCGCCCGCTCGCGCCCGCCCGCCCGGATGACCACATATCGCGCCACCACGCCGACGGCATCGAGCATCGCGACCATGTAATTGCTCAACCCTTTGCAATCGCCATATTTCAGTGCGTCCACGTCCTCGGCTGGGGCGGGCTGCCAACCACCGATGCCGAGGCCGATGAAAAAATAGCGCGTGTTTTGTTGCAGGTAATGATAGACGCGCTCCGTTTTGCAGGCCGGGCCGGGGCAATCCGCGACCAAGTTTTGGAGCATCTCGACGGTCGCGGGCGACAATTTTCGGCGGTTTTCGGCCAATTTGTTCATAAACAGGCCATAATCCAGCCAAGTTTCCATGTTCCCGTCATGGCCTTCGAGGCTGAAATCGGTCGGGGCGCAATGCACCTCGGGGCCGTCGGCACTGCCTTCCGGGGCAAAGGCCTCCGGCTCGAAGGCCGCGATATTTTTGAACGACCAATGGTTTTCGCCCACCTTTCCGGGCTTCGCCAACCCGTTTTCATGGGTTCGGACGGCCAGCCCGGCTGGCATTTTCACCCAAAAATCGGCACTTTCGACGGCCTCGCTCGGCGATTGTTGCGGCGCAAAAACGGGGTAGTGCATCAGCCCGTGCCACCGCTTTTTTACCGTGTACTCGATCGTGAACGGGAACGAAATGCGCGGGAAGGTGAGCAGTTTCACCCGGTTGTCGTTCACGTCCCGGCTATATGCCTTGACATCGGCAATGTCCTTTTTGCGGATCCTGCGCACCAATTTGCCCGCCGCATCATAGACCGCGCCTTCAAGGTCCACGATCTCCCGGATCTTATCGTAGACGAACGGGAAATCGCTATAACCCTCGGCGCGTTCGTTGAGCAGCGTGATTGCCTTGTGCTCGATCTCCACGGCCTCGCCCTGGTCAAGGGCCTCAAAACTGTGGCCATATTGGCGGACGACCGCGTTGGCCCCGATAAGGAGCGCGGGCGGGATTTTTGAAACGGCAAAATCGGCTTGGGCAATTGCCGAAAACAACGGCACGATCACCACGGTCAGGGCCAAAATGAATTTTTTCATGGGGCTCAAATTTTGGAGAACACCACCTGTTCGTTCAATTTTGCCAAAATATCGGTGTAAAACTGTTTCAGGTCGGCATATTGCTCCGCCGAATACTGCGTCGTTTTGACCTTCCGGCGGATACCGATCGTCAGTTTTTCCTCCTTTGTTTCGGTCAAATAATCAAACGTGATCTCGTTTTCCCCAAAGACCATCTTGGTCGCCTTTGGCATTTCGGAGATAGAATACCCTGCCGGAATGGTGAACGTGAGGTTCAAATTGAGGTCGCTCGGCGTTGCGAGGTCGATATTGAACTTCCGCTCGGCGGACTTGAACGGTTGTTCGCGGTCGGCGAGGCCGAGGGACGGTTGCAGAAAGATCTTGCCGCCGGAAACGGTGACGAACGATTTTGTCTCGACCGAAAAACGGCCCTTGAGCGATGGTTCTTGCGGGTTTTCGGCGTTTTCGAGGTTCAGCCCGGTCATTTCGCCATCGGCGAGGAGTTCCTTGAATTTTTCCGCGACGACGGATTTTTCGTTCGATGCGGCCATTTTTTCCCGGAAACCGGTCGCTTGGTAGCCACTTTCCGAGAAGGTGATATTGCCCTTCAACACACCATCGGCGGCCAGGTTGAGGTCGACGGCGGCGGCCTCGCGGTTCGGCACCTTGTTTCGCAAGGCGACCCAACCGGCCTCGTCCTTGCTTTTTATCAAAAGGCCCTCACCGTTCAAATCTTCGAGCGGCAGCAGCCCGGCGGGGTTGGGCCAAGCGCTCGCGTCGAGGAGGACGAGCTGTTTTTCGTCGTTCTCATAGGCGGTGATGATGCGGTTGAAAGCGAACAACGAAATATTCCACGAAATCACTTTCCCGTGCCGCCGCGTGCTCACGAGGACGGGCCATGCATTCACCTTTGCACGGCGCAACATATTGATACAGAGGAGGTTAAGGTCGGTCGGTGTGCCTTTGTGGGTGTCGAAAAGGGATTTTAACGACTGCGACTTGTTCACGAAATCGTACGGCTGGCTTGGTAGTTTTTTCCGATTTGGGCATAAATGGCG
>JANOQP010000959.1:0-4077 GCA_031414895.1 Saprospirales bacterium | reverse complement strand
GCAGAAATGGAGACCGTCGCGCCGTCGCTTTTTTTCAAAAAATATTTATCAAAAGGCTGGCTGACCGAAACGGGCGCGACCGTGTTTTCACATAAAATCGCCGGATGGACCGGAATTGGCTGCGGCAAAGCGCGGACGAGGACATCAAAACTGCCCGTTTGCCCGCAAATTTTGACCTCGATTTTATGGTTTCCGGGCTTTGCCCAAAAAATCTTGACGGCGTTCGTGCCCTGCCCGTCGCTGACCGTGCCAGCATCCGCCGGGATGATAACCCATTGATAATCAAGGTTTTGGAACAACGTGGCCGAATAATTTCCCTCCGTTTGGGAACAAACTGCGGCATCCCCGGCAACCGTCGGCGCGGGCAAAAGCGCAGCGAGGAACCCGGCAGGCGACGACGAACAACCGAGCGCGTCGGCGGTGACGTTTTTGGCCAAAATCGAATATGGGCCAGTGGGGCTCCATTTTACAACGGCGTTTTCGCCCTGTTGCGCGGTCGGCGTTCCGCCAGAGATTGTCCAAAAAACGTTCGCGCCGGGAGCTGCGCCGACGATATTATAGGTGTACGGTTGGCCGGGGCAGATTTTGTTTTCGCCCAAAATAGCGGTCGGCGCGGCGGGCGGGGACTTCACCTGCACGACCGTTTCATATTCGTCGGTGCAGGTTTTTGAGGGGTCGGCGGGCGTAGTTTTTACATAAAAAATACCGGGGCCGAAGGTGAACGGGATGGGGGTCGTGGACAAATTGGGGGCCGTCCAAACGGTGTTTTTTGCAAAATTTTGGAGTTCCCAATTCAACGGGATAGCGACGGTCGGGGAGATGGTCTGACCCGAAAAATTGCCGCTTGCGTCGGCGCAAATTTCGAGCGGGCCGAGTACGCGGTATTTTGGCAAAATCTTGACGGCAATCGAATCCTGACCGCCGCAACCGAGGTAGCAATTGTCATAACTGACTGAAAGCCAATGGATTGCGTTGAAATCCGCGCCAGCAGTCCATTGGATTTTTACACGGCGCGTGCCTTGCCCCTCGGTGATTTGGCCGCCGCTGGTGAGCGTCCAGACGAAATTTGCGCCGCCGAACGGGCTGATATCATAGATGGATCCTTCTTGCTCGCAGATGCGCTGGTCGCCTTTTATTTCAGCAAAATCGGAGATCAACGGGATTTGAAAAACCGCTGGCTGCGGACAGACTGCCGGGCTGCACGAGAGCGCGGCGAGGCTGATCTCGCCAAGTTCGCCGCTCGCCCATTGGACGGTCACGGATTGGTCGGTCGGGCCGCCGCCGCCGATGATTTTGCCCTCCTGCGAGATGTCCCATGCGTAGCTGGCGCAATTTTCATTGACCGTGTAAGTGACCTCTGTGCCGAGGCAGACCGTGCCAATGCAATCGAGCGTGGGCGAATTTCCGGGCTGGACTTTTACCAAAAGAAAGGCCGTGTCGGCGCAAAGACAGGGGCTTTTTGCGATGAGCTTCACCTGATAATTGCCCGGCGCGGGCCATGCGTGGACGGGTTTTTGGCCGTTGTTTGCGTCCGCGCCAACAACTTTTTGGGAAAAATCGCCGAAATCCCATTCGACGGTCTCGGTATTGAGGCTTTTGTTTTCAAAATAAACGGGCTGGTTGGCACAAACCGTCAAGACCGCACCCGTCGCGGCGGGCGAACTGCCGATGATGGCGATGGGCGCGTCGGTCACTTCGATGCAGACGGTGGACGTATCGGAGCATGCGCCGAGCTTCAAAACGGAGACCTGACCGCCGCCGGAATTGCCCCAAGTGACGGACGCGGATTTTTTGTTGGTGGCCACGGTGAAGCTGGCCGCGCCGCTGATTTGCCATTGCAAATTGGCCGGAACTGGTTGATAATCAACGGAATAGGTGACGGTCTGGCCGGGGCAGGTTTTTTCGCAGAGCTGGTTTTGGCCGCCCGCATTTGGGTTGTTGCAGGGGGCGGGGTTGTTGCTGAAAATAGGGCCGAGGCTCGAATTGCCCTGAACGACCGCCGATTTTGTGCCCGTGCAACCCGTTTGGCAATCGGTCACAGTTACCGTATAAGTACCGGGACAGAGGTTGGAGATGGTTTGTGTTGTTGCCCCGTTCGACCATGAATAGCTGCAAATCGAGCCGGTGGACGGGTTGCCTGCCACTTGAATCAACCCGTCGCAACTATTGCAGGCTGGGGAAGTGCCCAAATTTACAAATATCGGGTTGTTTCCGCCATAAACCGAAAACGTGGCCGTGCCGGTCGTCCCGTTGGCGGCGGTGACGGTGACCGCATAAGAACCCGGCTGGAAAACCACAATTTCTTGTTGGGTGGCGGTAAAACCACCAGAGCCGGTCCATTGATAGGAAAATGGGCCGAGATTACTGTTTGCCACGGCTTCGAGATAGGTGTAAGGCTCGTTGCAAGTGATTTCATTGTTGCCCTGAATGGTCACCACGATTGGCTGGGCAGCCATTTTCTGCGCGAAAAAAAGGAGGCAAAAAAGGGCGGGGAGGGTCGGTTTTTTCATGGACATCGAGTTTTTGACGTGAGAAAGATACGGGCCATTTGTTTGGTAAAATGGAGAGGAATATTTCTTGGGAATCGCTGCCCAAGCTACTTTTGTCAAAAAAAAATCAGCCATGACCACAACTGCGCTTTTTCACCAAATCGAATCCCTGCCGGATGATTTAAGGCAAGAAGTCGCCGATTTTGTCGCTTTTTTGAAATTCAAACGGCTCGGAATCAGGACAGCCGATGACTTTACACAGGAAGAGTGCGACGAATTTGAACGCCGCTGGGCTGAATATGGGGCCGACCCTTCGACGGGGACGGATGCGTTTGAGGCCATGAGAAACATCCGTGAAATACAGGGCATTGGCTCTGTTAAACTGGGCGACAAACTGGCAACTATCCCAAATTTGCGCGATTTTGCGTATTCAATTTGATTCTCAAAACTTATGGAAAACTGGCTCGACCTCAACCGAAAACTCTGGGACAACAAGGTCCCGCTGCACGTCAAATCCGATTTTTACCGCCTCGAACAATTTTTGCAGGGCGAATCCAGCCTCACAAAAATCGAGACCGACGGGCTTGCCTCGGAAGTTTCCGGCAAAAAGCTCCTGCACCTCCAATGCCATTTTGGGATGGACACGCTCTCTTGGGGCCGGCTCGGTGCGCAGGTGACGGGCGTTGATTTTTCGCCGAAGGCCATCCGGCAGGCGCGGAAACTGGCGCGGGAAACGGGGCAAAAAGCGCGGTTCGTGGAGTCCGATATTTATTCCCTGAAAGAAAATTTAGCGGGCAAGTTCGACATCGTTTTCACCAGTTTTGGCACGATCGGCTGGCTGCCCGACCTCGAAAAATGGGCCGATGTCATCCAGCATTTTTTGAAAAAAGGGGGCGTTTTCTATATCGCCGACTTTCATCCGTGGCTTTATTTGTTTGATTATGAAAGCGGGGACCTCATTTATGATTGGTTCAACACCGAGCCAATCGTTGAGCAAGTGGCCGGGACCTATGCCGACCGATATGCCGATCTGAAGGATGTCGAGGTGGGCTGGAACCACTCTTTTGAGGAAATTTTGGGCGCACTTTTGGGGGCGGGGCTGCGGCTGGAAAAGATGCGCGAGTTCGATTGTTCGCCTTTTAATTGTTTCCCAAAAATGGTCGAGCGCGCGCCGGGCGAGTTCGTTTGGGGGAAATATGCGGCGCGGAAAATGCCGCACGTTTATTCCTTGCGGTTGCGGAAATGATAGGATTGGCCATTGAATTTGGAAAAAACCAGCAACTTTGTCAAAATTGAACGCTTACTAAACCGGTTTTTTATGGAAAAATCACGCGTGAACCGCATCACTTTCGAGGCCGGAAAACGGAGCGGCCAACCTTGTATTCGCGGCCTTCGCATTACTGTCGCCGATATTTTGGGCTATTTGGCCGCCGAAATGACCATCGAGGAAATTTTGGGCGATTTCCCGATGTTGGAAAAAGAGGACATTCTCGCTTGCCTCGCATTTGCGGCAAACACGGAACGGCGCAGTTTGATGGCTGCCTAAAAAACGCGAAATGATATTGATCGACAACAACCTTTCCCCAAA
>JANOQP010000958.1:0-4655 GCA_031414895.1 Saprospirales bacterium | reverse complement strand
TTTACAGGTTCAGCCGAAACCCGATGTACGTTGGCGTGATGGGCATTTTGGTGGGCGAATCGCTGTTTTTTGGCGGCTGGGCGATGTGGGGCTATTCGTTTTTGGTCTTTTTGGCCTTCCAACTTTTCATCGTTTTGCGGGAAGAGCCGAGGCTGCGGCGCGATTTTGGGGCGGCCTATGATGCATACTGCGGGCAGGTCCGGCGGTGGTTTTGAGCAATTTAACCTGACCCGCGTTTAGTTTTGCCAAGATTTATCCGCCACATTTTATGAAAAAAACGCCCGCCGCCCAACCGCCCGCCGAATTCACGGGCCTCAAACTCCGCCGCCGCCCGAAAAAAGCCGTCGGCCTGCCAGCAATCATTTCATCTTTCCAGCAAATCGGCAAATACATGACCGTTGCCGACGGCATCGCCACGATGCGCGCGCTCAATCAACAGGGCGGTTTTGATTGCCCCGGATGCGCCTGGCCCGACCCGGGCGACGACCGTTTTCCGATGGGCGAATATTGCGAGAACGGCGTGAAGGCTATCGCCGAGGAGGCTCAAAAAGCGACCATCGGGGCCGATTTTTTTGAAAAAAACAGCGTCGCCGCGCTCGCCGTTTTGTCCGATTTTGAAATTGGAAAAAAGGGAAGATTGGCCGAACCAATGGTTTTGCGCCCAAATTCGGACAATTACGAGCCAATTTCATGGGAAAACGCCTTTTCGCTCATCGCGGAAAATTTGGCAAAACTTGCCTCGCCCGACGAGGCTGCATTTTACACGAGCGGGCGGACGAGCAACGAGGCGGCTTTTTTGTGGCAACTTTTTGCCCGCGAATTTGGCACGAACAACCTGCCCGACTGTTCCAATATGTGCCACGAATCGAGCGGCCTCGGCCTCTCAAAAACCATCGGCATCGGCAAGGGGACGGTCAAATTGGAAGATTTCGACGAGGCCGAACTGGTCATCGTCATCGGCCAAAACCCCGGGACGAACCATCCCAGGATGCTCGCCGCGCTCGAAAAAACAAAGCTCAATGGCGGCAAAATCATCGCCATCAACCCGCTGCCGGAGCCGGGTTTGATGCACTTTATTGACCCAAAAAGCCCCTGGAAAATGCTTACGGGCGGCACGCCGCTGGCCGACCTTTTCCTCCAAGTCCGGATAAATGGCGATGTCGCGTTGTTGCAGGCCATCGCATTTTTGCTATTTGAAAAGGAAAAATCCGCGCCCGGCTCGGTCATCGACCACGATTTTTTGAAAAAAACGGTCGACTTCGCGGAATTCCAACAAAATATCGAATCGCTCGATTTCCAAAAACTCGTCGAATGGTCGGGCGTGGCCGAGGCTCAAATCCGCCACGCCGCCGATCTGGTTTCGACCTCAAAAAAAATAATCACCTGCTGGGCGATGGGCCTCACGCAGCACGAAAACGCGGTGGACAATATCACCGAGGTCGTGAATTTGCACCTTTTGCGCGGCGCGATCGGCAAGCCGGGCGCGGGACTTTGCCCTGTTCGGGGCCACTCGAACGTGCAGGGCGACCGCTCGATGGGCATTTTTGAATCGCCGACGGAGGCTTTTTTGAAAAAAATGGATGGTGCGCTCGGCATTGTTTCGCCGCGAAAACACGGGTTTTCGGTGACGGAAAGCATCTCGGCGATGCACGACGGGCGGTGCAAGGTTTTCATCGCGATGGGCGGCAATTTCCTTTCGGCCACGCCCGACACCGAGTTCACCGCAGAGGCGCTGCGCCGGACCAAATTGACCGTACATATTTCCACAAAACTCAACCGTAGCCATTTAATTACCGGGAAAACTGCGCTCATTTTGCCCTGCCTCGGACGGACGGACAGGGATTTTCAAAAGGGCGGCGATCAGTTCGTGACGGTCGAAAACTCGATGGGCATCGTGTCCAGTTCGCGCGGGGTTTTGCGGCCGCCGAGCGATTTTTTGAAATCGGAACCGGCCATCGCTGCCGGGATTGCCGCTGCTTTTTTTGATAAAAAGGGGCTAAAAAGCCGTTTTGATTGGCAAAAACTGGTCGAAAACTATGACAGCATCCGCGATTTGATTGAAAAAGCGATTGCCGGTTTTGAGGATTTCAACCAAAAAGTCCGCGAACCGAACGGGTTTTATTTGCCGAACGGCCCGCGCGACGGCCAGTTCACGACGGCGGACGGGATGGCGCATTTCACGAAAAACGAACCGCTCGACCCGCGCTTGCCCGACGGGCAATTTTTGATGATGACCATCCGGACGCACGACCAATTTAATACGACCATTTATGGCCTGAACGACCGATATCGGGGCATCCTCGGCGAGCGGCGCGTGGTGCTGATGAACGCGCAAGACATTGAAAATCAACGGTTTAAGTCGGGTTCGGTCGTGAATTTGCGGAGCCACCACAACGGTCAGGAGCGGCTGGCCGAACGTTTTATCCTCGTCGAATTTGACATTCCGCGCGGCTGCGTGGCGACGTATTTCCCGGAGGCGAACGCGCTGGTGCCGCTCGATAAAATTGCGCGAGGAAGCAAAACACCGGCTTCGAAATCAGTGGTGGTGACAGTGCACCCGGTTTTGGACTGAACCATTTTTAGTCCAAAAACTGTATTTTTACCGCAGAATTTTTGAAAAAAATGACTGCACCAGTCTCTTCAACTTTGAGTAATTTGCAACAAGAACTGCTCAAACTCTACACCCGGAATATTTCAGAGGACGATTTGAGCGCAATAAGAATGCTCATCGGCCTTTATTTCGCCGAGCGCACGACGCGGGCGATGGACACATTTATTTCCGAACAAAACCTCTCGCCGCAACAAGTGGCACAATGGGCCTATGAACACTGGCGCAGTCAAAATCGTGCTTGACACGAACGTGGTGGTCTCGATGCTCGGCTCTAATTCGCCCAATCGCTGGATTTTTGATGGCATTTTGGCCGGTCGGTTCACCTTTTGTATCTCAAACGAGGTTTTACTGGAATACGAGGAGATTTTGGCGCGGAAAACCCGTCCCGAGGTCGCCACCAATTTTGTGGATTTTTTGACCACCTTTCCTTTTGTTGAACTGGTCGAAATCAATTTTCGGACAAATTTTGTCGAATCAGACCCGGAGGACAACAAGTTCGTGGACTGTGCAATCGCGGCTGGTGCATTTTGTATCGTTTCCGAGGACAAACATTTTCGGGTTTTGTCAAAAAGAAAAAACCAGCCCGTGCGGATTTTTTCGGTGGCCGAATTTGAAAAGCGGTTTAGGGTTTTGCCGAATTGATGGGCATTAAAAATTGCGCCGGGGAGCAAAACGACAGCCTCGAAATCAGTGGTGCTGACGGTGCACTACCTCCCCGTTTCCAACCGATATCCCACCCCATGCACGGCCACAATGCCGACAGATGGGTCGCCCGCAAGTTTTTTCCGCAGCCTCGACACAAAAACATCCACGCTGCGGCCAACCAAAACGCCCTCGTCCGCCCAAACTTGTTGGAGGATGAATTCCCGTTCGAGCAACAGGCCGGGGCTGGCGGCGAAAAGCCGGAGCAGTTTTGTTTCCCGAAAAGTCAGCATTTGGCGGGCCCCGCCGCAAACGACCACCTGTCCGGCGACATCAAGGCGCGAATTTCCGAAGGCAAGCCAATCCGTTTCTCCGGCGGCAGCGGGCGCGACAGGCATCGATTTTTGCCGGCGGAAAAACCAAAATCCCGCCAATCCGCCAAAAATAAACAGCAAAATGCCGCTTTTGCTCGGCCAAAATGGGCTCATCCCGCTATTTTCCAGAAAAGCGATCTCGATAAAATGGCAGCCCTCGGGCATCTCCCGTCCCCCGCATGGCACGCCCGGCCCATCTCCGGCAGGCATCTCCGGCAGGACGTTTTTCGTGCCGTTTTTTTGCAAAAAATCAAGTTGGTGATAGCCCAAATCAATGGTGCCGTCATCGCAACGGCGCAACGCCACTTCGTAGGGCCGCCGGATGCCGTGCAGTTCGAGGGACGCTTGGAGCAGGGCTGGAAGTTGCTCATAATCAAAGGGCTGTTCGAGGCGCACCCGCCAAACGCCCGGGCCGGCCTCCTCAATTGCCGGGATGCGGCTCGTGCTGTCGCCCGATTGGCGGAGCAGCCCGTCGGCGGTGCGGCGGAGGGCGAGGTTGATTTTTTTGGGCGAAAAATCATCGGTGGCCTTTGCCGGGGCGGACGGCCACAGCCAAGCCAAAAAAGGCAGGGCCAAAAGGGGCAAAAGCCACCGATGTTTGAAAAGTCGGGCGGAATTCATGCCGAAAGATAGCGTGGTTTGCTCAACAGCCCCCATTTTGGGGCACGGCATAGATCATGTTGCCCGAAACGGACAGGTTGAACACCTTTTCCCCGATGGATGGGAGGATGAGCTTCCAAGTTTTGCCGCCATCGGAGGAGCGAAAAATACCGTCCGGGTGGCCGCAAAAAAAGTGTTCGCCCACCTGTTTGATGGAGGAAATGTCCGCAGATGGCGGCAGGCCCGCATCGATGGGCTGCCAGGTTTTGCCGCCGTCTGCGGAGGTGCGCACCCTTCTGGTCTTCGATTCGGTATTGTAGGTTATGGCGGCAAACCCGCCCTCGATACGTTCCACGGCGATGCCGACGCCACCTTCGGACAGGACATTTTCCCAGCTTTCGCCGCCGTCGGTCGAGCGCAAAATGCCC
>JANOQP010000957.1:0-4046 GCA_031414895.1 Saprospirales bacterium | reverse complement strand
TTTAATTTTTGGCTCGTAAATACGGGCGGCCGCGCTTGTAATTGCGGGAGTGGGGCGCGCCCCCAAAAACACGACTCTGGCCTTGGACTCGACGCGATTGTGCTGATGACCGGTTTTGAGACGGGAAACGTGCTGATCGGTATTTCGTACGACCTCAATTTGAAGGCCGCGACGAAATACGGCAAGCGACAGGGCGCGTTCGAACTGACCTTGACCTATCTCGGCGAGTACGAAAACGAGGAGATCCTTTGCCCGAAATTTTAACTGTGACTTTTATGATTGTTGTCTGAACTGTGATTTTGTATGATTTTTATGATTGGTATGATTTTAAGAATCCTCAATCAAAATAATAATATAAATCATACAAAATCACAGTTCAGACACCAATCCTAAAAAATCATACAAAATCACAGTTCAGACAGACCAATATTGGATGAGCGCCAAACGGATATCGTTGCGCAAATCCTGTTTGTCGTTCGGGTCTGGTTTTGACAACACTTTGATGTCTAGGTTGCCGTCGGACTTCAAAAATTCGAGGCCGCTCTCGCCGCCCGTCAGCAAAAATTCGGCAATGACGACACGGTAGTTTTTCGCATTGTCGATGAACTGTCCGCCGACTTTCCAGTTCATTTCCTTTTCAAAATATTCAGCCCCGGAGGTCTGCAAAAAACCGCCCCGGCCCCGATTCGCATTTCCCCCGGTGAGGGTGCGGCGGAGCATATTGCCCGACATTTCGACCTCCCAAAAACCGCCGCCGAAGGGCAACAGCCGCAGCACGTCCAATTGGGTCACCTGCCCGCGCAAAAAATCGTCGAGGCGCATGGAGCCGCTGTTGAAAATGGCCACTTCCGGCTTTTCGCGGCTCACCGAAATCATGGCATTTGTCAATTCTTTCCCGATGGGCATTTGCTGGATTCGGGTGACTCCTTCGCGGCAATCAAGCGGTTCTGCCAATAAGGTAACGTGTTCCGAAGGCTCAAATCCGTTCGATTTAAAGCTGTTTTGGGCGATATCTTCCCATTTTTTGACAATTTTGCCAGTCTCTGGGTCGTCCGGCAGGCCGCCATCGATTTTCACGAGGGTGCTTTTGACGGTCGCCTTTTTGGACTTTTTATCAAAAAAAACACGGTGGACATAGACCGTTTTTGCGTTCGCATCGGCCTTCGCGACGACCGTTTTATTGACCTCGAAACGCATATTGTTGTGGTCATGGCCGCCCATAATGAGTGGGCAAAACGGGACATTTTCGGCCAGTTCGGCATCCTGCTTTTCAAAAAGATGGGTCAATCCAACGACCAGGTCCGTCCCGGTTTTCAACCGTGCGGCCTCGGCGGTTGCGAAGGTTTTCCAATCTTCATAAAACACAAAATCTTTTTTTGCAGCATCGAGCGTTGCCGCAAAAATCCCAATTTTCAGGGTCGTCCCATCGGCATCTTTGAGATCGACGGTGGCCGAAATGGGACATTTTGGGGACATTTCGCCCGTCGATTTGTACGGGACCTTGATTGCCTCCGGGTTGTTTTGGCGCACGTTGCCGGATATCCATTGGAACTTCGATTCGTCAATTCGCGCCTGCAAATCGGGCAGTGTGTAATCAAATTCATGGTTGCCAAAACACACAAAATCTAGCCCAAGCATGTTAAGGCATTCCACCATGTGGCGTCCCCGGATGCGCTGGCCGTCATATTTGAGGGTGCTTGTGACCGAGGGGCTGATGAAATCGCCCGCCAAAACGGTGATTGTGTTTGGGTTTTCGGCGAGCAATTTTTTGCGCAGCGAAGCGACTCGGGCCAGTCCGCCAGCCTGCCCGCCTTCGAGCGGCGAAATCTCGTACACATCGTTCATTTGGAGAAAAACGACCTCGATCTTGCCATCGTCGCTGCCGACGGGCTTGTTTGTCTTTTGAAAAAATTTGCAGGAAAAAAGGGAAAGGGCCAGGGCCACAAAGAGGAGGGACTTTTTCATTTTGAAAACCAGTTTAGGTTGCGAATATCCCCCCGAAATTGAAAGATTTAGATCTTCCACAAAAAAAAAAGAAGCCCCGACATTGCTGCCGGGACTTCAAATAACCCCAAAAAACCAAATGAAAACTGGGACGAAGATGAGGCGGTATTTTTCAAATAGCAAGTGTTTTTGGAAATAAAAATTCCACAAAATCCATTTTTCGTCGAAAACAACCCTTTTAAAGGGAAAACGGCTTGTTAAGTTAAGCAAGAAAAAAATGGAAAATCACCCCCGGCTGACCGGGATGCCGAGTTTTTTGAAGATAAAATGGAGCAGCCACATCGGCCCGACGAGCAGGTACTGCACATCCTCCAAAAAGGACGGCTTTTTTCCCTCGATCTTGTGCCCGATGAACTGCAAGACCCATGCGCCGACAAAGATTGCGAGCGATGCCTTCGCCATGCCCATCCCGTCGCCGACGATGGCCGCGAGGCTGTTCAGTCCAAAGATCATGGCAAAACTGATGGCCGCGAGCGCGAAAAAAAGCGTCATCGACAGGCGTATATAATATACGAGCGAAAAGGCGACGGCGACGACTGCCCAATTGGCCCAAACCGTCTTCGCGACCGGGAACGGCAGCGAGTAGAGCAGGCCAAAAAGGCTGAACATGATCGTCGGGACGCAGAGCCAATGGATCGCCTTGTTGATCGGGTTTTGGTGGCTCTCGCCATAATGTTCGAGAAGGTGGTCAATTTTTGCCATGTTGAAAGAAAATTTAGGTGGAAAAGATGCCCGTGAAGGTACGCCGGGGCAGGTTTTTCTGGGAAGTCAAAAATAATTTAGCATTTAAAAAATACGAAGATTTACCGAAAAAACGCATCTTGATCAAATTACTTTTTTGACCTTTCCTGTCAAATTCCTACCCGTAGCCTTGGTGAAAACGACCGAAACTATTTCATTCACTACCATTATTTTTCTCCCTATTTTATGAAGCACGCTCTCCATACGGACCTCGAAGCGCTCGATTGCCTCGTTTCCGAAGGCCGTTGGGCCGAAGCGGTCGACCGCTTTTTTGCAGATCAGGCCCGCTCGCACAGCAGTCTCACCAGCCTTGCAACCGACAAGGCCGAAAAACTTGGCCGCATCGCCGATTTCCAAAACCAAATTGAGACCGTCCACCACATTATTTGCCAAAACAATGGCATCGTGGGCTCGGCAGACCTCACTTTCAGCGAGTTTTCATATGATTTTTCCATGAAAAATGGCGAACGGATGAACTGGTCGGAAATCATCCGCCGCCGCTGGGCCGACGGAAAAGTGGTCGAGGAACGCTATTTCCCGGCTGAGACCGATGCCCATACTATCAAAACGGTCGTCAGTTACCGCGATGTGCCACGCGTCCGCGAAGTGGTTTTGGAGCGCGAAGTGCCGATAATCAAAGAGGTCTACGTCGAGCGGCCTATCGAAAAAGAGGTCTTTGTTGAGCATCGCATCCCTGTCGTTCGGGAGGTTATTTTTGAAAAAGAGGTGCCAATCATGCGGCATACCGTGGTCGAAAAACCGGTCTATTTTGAAATTGAACTGGCTCATGAAACGGCCGTCATCAATTATATCGAGGTCGAAAAACAGGTCGTTCACGAGGTTTTGGTCGAAAAAGAGGTCCATATCGAGCATTCCGTTGAGGTCGAAAAAGCGGTTTCCGTCATCAATGAAGTTATCATCAACAAACCGGTCGTGACCGAAAATATCGTCGAGCAGGAAGTGGTTTTTGAGGTCACCCTTGTCAAACAAATCCCGCTCATCCGCGAAGTGATGGTCGAAAAAGAGGTCCCCATCATCCGCGAGATCGTGATCGAAAAGCCCGTTTTTTATGATGTCATCATCGAAAAAGAGGTCATGGTCGAGCGCGAGGTGATTGTGGAACGCGAGGTTCCGGTGATCCGCGAGGTCTTTGTTGATCGCGAAGTGGAGGTCATCAAAGAGATCATTGTCGAAAAACTGGTCGAGCGAGCGATCTATCTCGAAGTCGAGGTACCGGTCATCAAACAGGTCATCGTCGAAAAGCACGTCGAGCGCGAGGTCTTCATCGAACACGAGGTCCC
>JANOQP010000956.1:0-1878 GCA_031414895.1 Saprospirales bacterium | reverse complement strand
GCCCTTTCAACTTCCGAAAGGTGGGCAAAAAGATAGCGCGATTGAAGGTCCAAAACACCGGGGATGTCCGTCAATATGGCCAATCGGATGGTAGGTTTGGTCAGTTTTTTTTCAAAAAAAACATTGTTCACGGGCATAATTGGGAAGCCGCCGGGAAGGTCATTTTTGGGGATTTTGGCAAAACAGTGTTTTTCGTAAAACCGGGTTGCGGGTTCCAAATCGGTGTGCGTGCCGAGCAAAATGGATGTGAAATGATTTTTGATCGCCCAAATATTTAGATTGAGCAACAATTTTTTGGCGATCGAATATTCTAAACCCCTATATTCTTTTCGGACGAACATTTTGCGCAACACACCAAACGCGAAACCGGTATCTATCAGCGCAATCGTGCCGACGACCTCCGACTTTTCATTGATGGCAACCCAAAAATTTCCCCTTTTTGATTGGTAGAAATTGGGAATGTCCAGCAAATCGGGCTGGTCGTCGAGCGTGATCGGGACGTTCAGTTCAACAATCTCGATTTCCAAGATCAAATCGATGACTTGGGCCTGAAATTCGGGCCGATAGGGGACAATCTCAACCATGTTTTTGGGCGAGTTTTTTTTCAAAAAAGAGGTTGTCCACGGCCATCAACGGGAAACCTTCGGGCAGGCTCTTTTTTGCGATTTCAGAAAAACCGTGCTTTTCATAAAACCGGATTGCGGCCAAAAGTTCGTGCCGGGTGCCAAGTAGAAGGGCGTTCAGGCCGTTTTCAATTGCCCAAATTTCCAGATTGAGGTACAAGTTTTGAGCTATCGAATGTTCTGAACCTCTATAATTTTTTCGGACGAACATTTTGCGGATCACGCCAAACCCAAAACCGGTGTCAATCAATCCAATTGTCCCGACGACTTGTGAACCGTCATTTATGGCGACCCAAAAATTCCCTTTTTTCGATTGATAAAAACCAGCGATATCGAGCAAATCGGGCTGGTCGGCGAGGGTGATGGCGATGCCAAATTCGCCCTGCTGGATGCCCAAAATCAGCTCCGGGATCTGCGGCTGGAATTCGGGCGAGTAGGGTTGGGCCTTGATCATGACGGCCTGTTTTTCTTCTCAAAAACCGCCTCCGCAATCCACAAAAAAGCATTCAAATACCCATCGACCTTCGGCAAAAAAGCGGCATCCAAAAGCCCGCCGGCATCGTCAAAACGCTTCCCGACCTCGCCGACGAGCAACATTTGCGGCAGCACAAAACCGCCCAAGCCGAGCACAAGCTCCTGCATATTGAGGGCGGCGCGCATCCCGCCCATCGCCCCGGTCGAGACCGAGACCGTGCCGGTGACCTTATTGGCAAACTCTTGGTCTTTTAGGAAATCGACCGCATTTTTGAGCGCGGAAGTATAGCTGCCGTTGTATTCGGGCGAGACAAAAAGGTGCGCATCGGATGCCCGAACCATCTGCGCAAACTCGACGAGTGCGGCTGGCGGGTCGGTCTGTTTTGACAAAATTTCCTCAAAAACGGGCAATTTATAGGCCGCCAAATCGAGTATCTCGACATTATGGCCGCGCGATTCGAGCGCAGACTTCAAAAAAACAGCAACTGTATGGCTGCGGCGAAGCAGTCGGGTGCTGGCGGAAATGATCGTGATGTGCATCGCGGGAAGACAAAGTTTTCGTGGAAAAGTTCAGTTATCGCTGGCGCGAGGTTTTACATCGTGCCGTCCATTCTGTCGGCTATGCCGCTGGCGCGAGGCTTTTGTGATCTACGACGTGAAGTTGTACAGGCTTTCAACGACATGAAGTTGTAAATGCAACCAGCCCCAGCGGGGCGGAATGTTGGTAGATACTGAACTATCGAACGGTTTCGTAAGCCCCAGCGGGCAATGTCATTGACTT
>JANOQP010000955.1:0-9614 GCA_031414895.1 Saprospirales bacterium | reverse complement strand
CCAAAAAAAAGTCGTTTGGAAAAGCACGGCCAAAAGCGATATTGTCTTTATGCACCGTGACGAGATGGGCGATTTTTGGGCCGGAAATGGCGATGGCCTTTGGCTCTTGGAACGAAAAAAAACATCGGGGAGGGCTTTTTTGGAGCCAAGGCCAATCGACCCAAAGGGTTTTTTGCCCTTAAAACTGGATTTTGACAAAATCTCCGGGAAATTGATCGTCGCAAGTGCCTATCGGTTTGGGGCCACCCTGATCGATGCGGCAACCGGGCAGTTCGACCCGCTTGTTTTGGCGGGGCAGTCGCCAAAAATGAAAACCAATGGCCTCGCCCGGTTGGGCAAAAATGAATGGCTCATCGGGTGCGACAGTCTTTTGGCGGTTTGGCGGTCTGGGCAAAGATCATTGGAAAAATTTCATTGGCAACCGACCGGCGCATCCAATATCCGGGCAATCGTTAAATCAAAAACAGGTGAAATATGGGCCTCGACGCATCATACGGGCATTTTCAGGCTGTCCGCAGATGGGAAGACCGAACGCCATTTTTACAGCGAGCTCCAAACGCCCGAGGTCAAGAATTTTCAGGGGTCGCGCACAGACCTGTTTGAGGATCGCGCAGGGCGGATTTGGTCAACCTCCTCGTTTGGCATCAGCGTGTTCGACCCGGCCTCCCAAAAATGGCACCATTTTCCGCAAAAAAACGGCCATGCTTTGACCATCAGTCATCCGCACTGTTTCGCGGAAGATGGCATGGGGAACGTGTTTGCCGTCGGTAACGACTCGGTTTTGATGATCGCCCCGCAAGACTGGGAACGCGGCGGCACCCGCATCCTGAAACAGGGCGATGGCCTGCACTCGGCAAGGTTTTACACCGCAGCGGTGGACACCGAAGGCCGCTTGCTCCTCGGGACAGACCTCGGCATCGAACGACTTGATATGCAGGCCGGGACGAGCGTGGTCTGCCCGTACAAGGTTATCCCGCTCGAAATTGTCGAGGGTTTTATCCGGCTTTGCCCGATGCCCGATGGGCGGCTGGCGGTGGTCTCGCGGCGCGGCATGACCATGCTCCCCGAATCTGTTTTTTCGCAAAAAATGGAGGCCGCAAGACCTTGGATCTGCGGCATCCTCATCAACAATAAGGCCCGGCAACCCTCCTGCGACGACTTTTTTTTGAAAAAACTGGAACTCGCCCCCGACGAGACCGTGCTGGAACTGCGGTTCTCGGCGCTCGGTTTTGACCAGCCCGCCCGCAACCGTTTTTTGTACAAAATGGAGGGCATCGACCAAGATTGGCTCGGGGCCGACGGCAATAATTTGACCGCAAAATATGCCCACCTGCCGAGCGGCGACTATGTTTTTAGGGTCAAAGCGGTCAGCCCATTTTTTGGGGAAAGCCCGCACCAGGCCGCCCTTTCGATACATGTCGGAACGCCTTTTTATCGGACGGTTTGGGCTATTTTGGGCTATTTTTTGATGATTTTTGGCACTATTTGGTTTGTTTTTCGGGAAAGGCTGGCCCGGCAGTCCGCGACCTCCGAGGCGCGCCGGTTGGCCGAACTGGACGACTTCAAGACCCGGTTGTTCACCAATTTTACCCACGAGTTCCGCACACCGCTGACGCTTATCCTCGGCCTCGCCCAAAAAGGGAAACGGCAAAAAGAGCCTCTTGCCACCATCGATTTCCAGACCATCGAACGGCAGGGCGAACAGATGTTGGCCCTCGTCAACCAGATGCTCGACCTGTCGAAACTGGACTCGGGCGGCCTTGCGCTCCATGAGGAGGTGGCCGATATCGTCCGTTTTTTGCGCACCGAGACCGCGCTTTTCGAGTCGTTGGCGGGGCTGCGCGGCATCCGGCTGGTTTTTCGGAACGGGCTGGCAGCCCCGGCCTTTCCCATGCTTTTTGATGGCGAAAAACTGCGGCATATCGTCGCCAATTTGTTGTCGAACGCGCTCAAGTTCACGCAGTCGGGCGGCTCGGTCGAGCTGTCCATATTTGAAAAACCGGGTCAAAATGCGGTCGAGATCCGCGTCCGCGACACCGGAAAGGGCATCCCGCCGGAGCTCGCCGAACGGGTTTTTGAGCGGTTTTGGCAATCGGAGGGCGCGGCACGGAGCGGCGGCACGGGCATCGGGCTGGCAATCGTCCGCGAGTTTGCGGAACTGATGGGCGGCTCGGCAACGGCGGTCAGCGGGGTGGGGCAGGAGGGGGCCGATTTTCGGGTCATCCTGCCGAAAAAGGCATTTTCGGGGCTGTTTTTTGACCGTGAGCGACCAATCGAGCCCGCTTTATTTGATAAAAAAACGGCCCAAAAAATTGCCCAAAAACTGCCTGTCCAGACCGAGGGCCGCCCGTTCGCGCTCGTCGTGGAGGACAATGCGGACGTGGCCGCTTTTATCGCCGACAGCCTGCCGACGGGTTGGCAAATCGAGCTGGCGACGGACGGGGCCGAGGGTTTTCAACGTGCGCTCGAACGGTTGCCCGACCTTGTTTTGAGCGACGTGATGATGCCGAACATGACCGGGTTCGAGCTGTGCCGCACCCTGAAAAACGACCCGCGCACCGACCATATCCCGGTCATTTTGCTGACCGCGCGCGCCGATGCGGCCTCCCGGTTGACGGGGCTGCGCGAACAGGCGGATGTTTATCTGGCCAAACCGTTCCAGCAAGAGGAACTTTGCTTGCAGGCCGAAAATTTGCTCCGGCGGCAACGGCTCTTGCAAAAAAAATGGGCAACCATTTTGGAAAAAACAGGTGAAAACGCCCCGCTCGAACCATCCCCGGAGGGCGCATTTTTGGAAAAAGTAAAACTTGTATTGGCAGAAAAAGCATTTGAATCTGCCTTTTCAGTGCCCGCGCTCGCCGCCGGAATGGGCATGGGGCAAAGCCAGTTCCAGCGAAAATTGACGGCCATCACGGGGCTGACCGCTGTCGAGACCATCCTCGGTTTCCGGCTCGAAAAGGCGGCCAATTTGCTCGTTTCAACCGACCTCAACGTGTCGGAAATCGCCTACCGGACGGGCTTTGAGGACCCCCATTATTTCGCCCGTGCTTTTTCAAAAAAAATGGGCCATTCGCCCACGGAACACCGCCGAAGGGCGCGGGATTGACCTGTTTTTGCTGGTTTTCCGAAAAAATCCACCAATTTTTCAAAAAAATCCACGTCCCGGAAAAGGGGGTTGGGACAGCTTTGGCCGTGCCTTGTTGCCATTTTTGGCAGCTTGGGCCAAACCTTATTTTTCAACAAAACTTTTCCCCTCGATGAAAGCAATCCCCTCCATTTTCCTGTTTTTTTTGGCCGTGAACGGTCTTTTTGCCATCAATTACACGGTCGCAACCGACTTCGGCCCATGGTCGGTCAGTTCCACTTGGTCGCCCGCGGGCGTACCGGGGCCTGGCGACAAGGCCACCATTGATAATATGTCGGTCACGCTCGATGGGAATTTCACCATCCAGCGGCTGGTTATGACGGGCAGTTCGCTCGTCGGCACGGGCATTTTGACCATCGAATCGGCAACTGGGTCGGGCGAATGGCTCGATGGGACCATCGGCGGCAGCGTGACGGTCGATATTGGTGGCTCGAACGGCCTTTTTGAATGGCAGGGCGGCCAACTTTTGG
Source organism: Saprospirales bacterium (assembly GCA_031414895.1). Lineage (GTDB taxonomy): Bacteria > Bacteroidota > Bacteroidia > Chitinophagales > Saprospiraceae > JANOQP01. The sequence continues at coordinate 5,999 of JANOQP010000955.1, read as the reverse complement.
GCGGTGCAAAGCTCCGGGTGCCGGCCGACGGGGAACTCACCATCAACGGCGCGGCCACAAAATCCATCGGCGGGAACGCCAAATTGGAACTGCTCGCAAACAGCACCACCAATTGGTCGGCAGGCGATATTGCACTGACCGATGCCGGGAAACTGGACATCGACGGCGCGTTCAATGCCCAGGCCGCGCTTTCCATTTTGGCGACGGGCTATTCGGGGACGGGCATCACGATCCGCAGCAACGGACATTTTTCGAACGCATTTGATATGCTGCTGTCCATTTTTTCACCAGTCGAAATTTTGAACGGTGGCAAGCTGGAGGTTATAGGGGAAACCCGGCTCAAGTCCGGCCTCGCGTGCAGCGGCGAAATAGCGGTCGGCTCCGGCGCCCACCTCTATTTTGAGAACAATGTGGTGCGCAGCTTCACGACAGGCGCAACCATCACGGGCCTCGGCGGCAACCTGCACCATCTGGCCGGGGAGACTGCCTTCAACGTGGTCGCGGGGGTCGAATGCGAGCCAATCCTTATTTTGGAGGGCGGCACATTGACCGGCAGCGGACAGCTCAAAATTTTGGAGTGGCTCGAATGGCAGCGCGACACGATTGATGTCAGCTTGCTCGTCATTTCGGGCGCACATTTGAACATACCCGATGTTGTCGGCGGTGGGGTGAGGTTTTTTACCAATAAAACCTACCAACTCAACGGCACGACCAATTGGGAAAATGGAGATATCTCCATCGGGACTGCTGGCGTGGTCAATCAGACGGGGCTTTTTGGAATAGGTTTTTCGGGGTTAAATTGCGCTTCACCCGTCAATTTCTTTCATGACGCAGCAGGTTCTGGCCCGGTTTTCAACAACAGCGGCGATTTTCATGGCAGCCAGCAGTGTATTGCAACCTTTCAAGGGGAGGTGCAAGAGCGATGGGCCTACTCGATCACTTTCTCGAATGTCCAGTTCAACAATACCGGCTCCATCTCGGGCGGCAATGGGCCGGGGCTCGATTTTACGCCCATCCTGAATACCTCCTCTGGGTTTATCGCGCCGGACGGTACGCTGGAAATTATCGGCAACCTTGCCCCATCGGGCAATCTTTCGATTGATATTTATGATGGTTCGAATAACGACAGATTGTACGTCACGGGCAATATGGCCCTCTCCGGTACGCTCACCGTGACGCTCACCGACCCGATGATCGTTGGCAATTATGTTATCGCCGAGTGCGCGGGCGGCCCAAATTGCCGGACGAACACCTTTGCCTCGACCGTCCTGCCGCCCGATTATTTCATCGTTTATGGCGATATGCAGGTCATCATCAGCCATATCAGCCTGCCGTTGGAACTGACCGGGTTTTTCGGGAAAACGCTCGAAACCGCCAACCGCCTGACGTGGGAAACCGCCTCGGAGATCAATACCGACCGTTTTGACATTGAGCGCAGCGAGGACCAATTTTCATGGAAAAAAATCGGCTCCGTCGCTGCCGCTGGCATCTCGGTCGCCCGCCACGATTATTTTTTTGACGATAAAAACCCGGCGCAAAAAGCATGGTACCGGCTGCGGATGGTCGATACGGACGGGTCGGAAAGTTTTTCGCCCGTTGTCTTTTGTGGACGGGCAGGGGAGGGCGAGGGCCTTTTTGAAATTTACCCAAATCCAATCGAAAGCGGTGGTTTTTGGCTCAAAGTGCCCGGTCAATTTTCGGAATCGCCGCTGGATTTCGCGCTTTTCGATGTGGCAGGGCGGCTGGTTTTTTCAAAAAACATGGAGGACGGCGCGGCTGGCGACCTGTTTTTTCCGATGGAAAGACCGCTGGCCCGCGGCAGCTATTTTTTGGAAATAAAATCCGCGCCCGGCCTGCAAACCCTGCACGTTTTCGCGCATTGAGCCGCCGCGATCACCTAAAAACTCGTTCCCGATGAAAAACATCAAAGCCCTTTTACTGCTCATGGTGGCCCTGCCGGTTGTGGCAATGGCCCAAGACCTGGGCGGCCTGAAAAACCAAAAACCGTTCAATTTCAGCGGCGGGCTGGCCGTCCGGGCCGGGTTTTATGCCGCGCCCGACGGGCAAAAAGCGCGCCGCAGCCCGTACAATTATGCCGTGACCGGCTCGCCGACGTTCACGTTTTATGGCTGGTCGGTGCCGCTTTCGTTCACCTATCACGACCAAAAAGTGGAACATTCGAAGCCGTTCCAGCGGTTTGGGGCCAGCCCCAGGTGGCGTTGGCTGACGCTGCACGGCGGTTACCGGAACCTGAATTTTTCGCCGTACACATTGGCTGGCCACACATTTTTGGGCGGCGGCCTCGAAATAAACCGGAAGCGGTTCCGGTTGGCGGCCATGTCGGGCGACCTCCAAAACGCCATTATCCAAAGTGATACGGCGGTTTTGGGCAGCAAACAGGAGACCTTCAAACGGCGGGCGCATGGCGCAAAAATCGGGCTCGGCACGTTGCGCAACCAAGTTGCCTTTACCGCTTTTCGGGCGACGGACAAAATCGGCACCGAAAACCTCGATGCCGAGCGGCGGCAGTCCCTCCACCCGGCGGACAATATCGCGCTCGGCATGGACCTGCGGTTCACGTTTTTCAAAAGGCTCGTTTTTGAAAGCTCGACCGGGGTGAGCGTCTTCACCCGCGACCAACTGTTTTATGACGTGGACACCTTCGAGAACAAGCGGCTCGAAAAGGTCAAGGCCATTGCCGAAAAGTTCATGGACATCAACCTGTCCACCCGGATCGGTTTCGCGGGCGATGCGGCCTTGCAGATCCAATTCCCGAACTGGGCCCTCGGCGCGAAATACCAGCGGATCGAGCCTTTTTTCACGACGCTGGGCGCGTACTATTTTCAGGACGACCTCGAAAACCGGACGGTCACGGGCAGTTTCCGGCTTTTTAAAGGGAAAATATCGGTCAATGGGAGCATCGGCGAACAGCGCAACAACCTCCAAGGGCTGCGCTTCCTGTCGGCGGCACGGCTGATCGGCAACGGCAGTTTGACCGTCTCGCCCTCGCCGCGATGGGGCGTTTCGGCGCAATTTTCCAATTTTCGCGCCGAACAAGGGCCCAATTTCCAAAGCGTGGCCGACACGTTCCGGTTTGTTCAGGTGAACCGATCGGTCTCGGTCTCGCCCTATTTCTCGAAGCCGGGAAAGCGGCTCTCCCATTTTGTGAGCGCGAACTTGATGCAACAGGCGTTCGACGATTTGAGCGAAGGGACTTCTGTTCTGCCCCAAAACTCGGTCAGCCGCAACGCTTTTTTCAATTATCGGCTGTCGTTGCGACCTTCCGGTTGGCGGTTTTCGCTCGGCGGCAACTACAACGAATTCGATATCAGCGGGAAAAAATCGGCCCGATATGGCGCAACGGCCGGGATTGGCCGGGTATTTTTCAAAAAAAAGCTGAACGCGAACCTCTCCTCGACCTTCAATTTGGCGACCGCCGACGGCTCGTCCGACAGCGGCACGGTGCAAAACCACCGCCTCTCGACCAGCCTGAAATTGGGCAAAAAACAGTCGCTCCAATTTTCCCTTTTGCTCATCCGGCGCAACCTTCCGCTGAAACCGGCCTATTCGGAACAGTCCGGCAACATTGGGTACAGCCTCCGATTTTAAAGCCAAAAACCTTTTTTTACGATGAAAAACAATCCATTCAGCCCGCTTTTTTTAAAAAAAGCCCTTTTCACAATGGCCCTTTTTGGCATGGCGGAGGGCCTTTTGGCACAAACCAAACCGATCCAAGTTATCTGGAACCAGGGCCCGCCGTACCCTTATATCCTCGAAGAATATGTGAAATATGAAAACGAGATCGTCGGCACTTTGATAAATTCCGGGACGCAGACGCTCAATTTGCGGGCGCGCGTGACCTTGACCGGGAACAACGGCATCAGCATCGTCAGCGACGACGACGCGCCGTTGAAGTTCCCCTACACGATCGGGCCGGGGGCCGTCGAACAGATCACGGGCCGGGAACTTTGGGACATGGGCATTCAGTACGATATCGACGAGATCATCAGCAAGTTCGAGATCACGAACATCAACCCGCGCGATATCATCAACCAAAAGGTGTTGCCGGAGGGGACCTACACGATGTGCATCACGATTTTGGACTATGTGACCAAGGCCGAACTTTCGAGCCAAATCTGCGCGATCGGCTCGATCAACCATGCCGAACGGCCAATCATCGTCAGCCCGCCGACCGACGATTTTGAGGTCGTGCCGACCGTGCCGAGCATGCTGCCGATCGCGTGGGCCTTGCCGGGCGGGTTTCCACCGATGGGCGCGACGCTCTCGTTCACGGTGAAAATCGTGGATTTGGCGGGCCTCGAAAACATGAACTTGCAGGACGCGATCAATTCGACTGGTTCGGCGGTCGTGGTCGAGGAGTCTTTTTTGGAGGAATATTCGACGGTCTTGGAAACGGCCGACCTGCTCACCGTCGGCCACGAATATGTCATGCGGGTGACCGCCGAAGACCTTTCCAGCCCGGCGGCAATCATCTTCCAGCACAATGGCGGGAGCGAATTGCGGACGTTTTTTTACGGCTCGCCGGAGCCGCAGTCGGAAGATTGTGAATCGCCGATCCTGTTCGAGGCCGCGGCCATTTATCCCCAAAAAGACGATACGATCCCGTTCCAGCGGATGCCTTTTGTGGCAAAATGGTCGCCATATTGCCAGTATCGGTCGTTGGAAGTAGGGGCGGTTTATCTGTCAAAAGCGGACGGGATGCCGATTGGTTCGTTTGGGAACCGGGACATCACTTGGGCTGACACGACACGCCCGCTTTGCTGACGAAAAAGGCCATTGAGACCTTCAACGCAAAACCGTACCCGGATTTTGACACAATCCCGCAGGGCGCGGCGCTCGAATTTTTTGCACAGCACACCGCCATTGACCATCCCGCGCTGGATGTTTCGCTGACCCCCGGCGAGCATTATGACTGGTTTTCGACACTGACGATGACCACCCGTGACCATGAGGCCAATATCGCCGAACTGGCCGCCGATTTTACGGTCGGGATGCCCAAACCGTTCGGCATCGAGCCGCCTAACAACGACCAGTTGCCGCTCGAAACCAGCTCCGTTTCGTTGAAATGGAAGCCGGGAAATGCGCCGTCGAACCCGTTCCCGCCGTTCATCGTGCTGAAAGCGGATTTCAACGGGGCCGGCGGCGATTGGGTGGAATTGACCCGTTTGAGCCCTATAAAAGAGCGGTTTGTGGTGCAGGTTGTGCGTTTTTCCAACAATTTTGAATCGGCCACGAACATCGAATTTTTGGAAACGGGGCTGATCGAGTTTACCAGGCACAACACCGAATTTCAACCGAGCCGGACTTATGAAGCGGTGCGGAACGAGTTTTTGGAAACGCTTTACGGCCAGCGCGACTGTGTCTGGAACAACGGCTCGACCATCACGCCCGGTCAGCGTTTTTGGCGGATCGGCTGGCAGCGCAACCCGGACGCGGTTTTTTCAAAAGAAAGCCCGCCCACCAATGACGATTTTTATTGGACGAGCGAAGTGCGGAGTTTTTGGATCGGCGATGCAGATTTGCCGCCCCCGCCGACGGTTGAGGTGCCGTGCGAATCGCCCTGCACGAACCCCGTTTTGGAAAACACGACGGCCTCGATCTCGGCAAAAGTTGGCGACATTTTGACGGTCGGGAAGTTCAAAATGAAACTGACGGAGATCGAATTTTCCGGTTTTAAGGCAACCGGGAAAGGCTTGATTTTGGACGCGCCGTGGTTCAGGGCACAGATAAAGGTCGTTTTTGAGGACCTCGAAATCAATGCCGCGAAACAGGTTTTCCGCGGCGAGGTCGTGGCCGAAAAAGACCCGTTTGGGGAATTTTCGGCGGCAGAGACCAATTATTTGGCCGCCATAACCGGCCTGACGGACACGGAAATCGAACAGTTCGACCATTTTATCAATTCTGAAACGCGGTTGGTCTCGGCCATTTTGCTCAACCAACCGACCAGTTTGCCGCTCGGCATCGAGCTGAACTGGGAC
>JANOQP010000954.1:0-3353 GCA_031414895.1 Saprospirales bacterium | reverse complement strand
ATGCCATGATCCCTCGAAATCATGGCATCACAAAAATCAAAAGAAGCACAGTTCAGACTAAAAAAACCGGTACTCCTCCGCCGTCAAAAAAGCGTACCAGACCATCACGGGCGACGTCGCCGCGTCATTTTCGATCATTTGCCGTCGAACTCGATGCGTTCGAGCAATTGGAGCGCGGTGCCGAGCTGCAGCCCATTTTTTTCCAAAAATTTCAAAAAAACCGCCGTGTGGTCGTTCACCCCGGTCACGACCGCCGATTGGCCCGGTTCGAGGCGGGCGATGGGCATTTGTTCGAGGCGGTGGAAACGACCCTCGGCATCGGGAATCGGGTCGCCGTGCGGGTCGAATTTTGGGTAGCCGAGGAATTTGTCAAGCCGCGACGTGAGGCCCTCGCCCTGCACATGCTCCAGTTGTTCGGCGAGGTCGTGGACAGATTCCCAGCCAAAACCGAGTTTTTCGACCAAAAAAACCTCCCACAGGCGGTGTTTTCGGACGAGTTCGGTGGCGATTTTTTGGCCAATTTCGGAAAGGGTGACGCCCCGGTGTTTTTCATAAAAGATCAATTCCTTCGCGGCCAGCCGTTTGAGCATGTCGGTCACGGAGGGCGCTGCGGTCGCCATTTCGGCGGCGAGCGCGTTGGTCGAGGCGGGCCGGTCCTCTGCCTCGGTCAGTTTGAAAATGGCTTTGAGGTAGTTTTCCTCGGCGTGGCTGATCATATTTAGTTCAATCGTTCATCCCCAAAATCGTCCGGCGATTTTTTGGCCGGCGTGGCGGGTGCGGCCTCTTCGTCGTCAAAACGGTCCTCCTGAAAATCGCCGCGCCCGGTCGAGTCGCGACCGCCGCCGCTGCCCGGGCAGTTGAGGTCAAAGCCGAGGTCGCCAGCGGGGATTTTGAATTTTTCAGCGGGGTTGTAGCCGGAAGTCGGGTCTTTTTCGAGCTTTTCGATGAATTTCACAAAAATGGGCCGCGCCATTTTCGAGCCCTGCCCGTCGTCGAGCGTCAGAAAACGGATCCAGCGGTCCTCGCCGCCGACCCAAGTGCCGACCACGAGCGTCGGAGTGATGCCCATGAACCAGCCGTCGGAGTAATTATTGGTCGTCCCCGTTTTGCCGCCGACATCGGTGGTTTTGAGTGTGGAGATGCCGGGCGCACCTTTGATATTGTACTTCAACATCTCGACCATCGCGTAATTATAGGCCGGAGATAGAGCAGGCGTTTCCTCCGCTGCGGCCTGCCAAATGATGCGGCCGTTTTTGTCCTCGATTTTTTTGATGACGATTGGGCGGGCATGGACGCCCTCATTTGCAAAGGTCGAATAGGCCGAGGTCATGTCCCAGACCGAAATATCAGCCGCGCCGAGGCAAATGGACGGCTGTTTTGGGATCCGATATTCGCCATTGGCGCGCCGCGTGGTCGAGTCGATGCCCATGTTGTGGACAAGGCCGCGGACCGGTTCGGTGTCGCCAAGCTGTTTCATCAGGTAGGCGGAGACGGAATTGATAGAGTTTTTGAGCGCTTCTTTGAGCGTCATCAGGCGGCCCGAATAACTGCCCTTTGCGTTTTTCGGGGTCCACGAAATGCCGTTCTTGAAATTTTGGTAGTTCGCCGGGATCGTCACCGCTTGATCATAAACGTGATAGCACGGCGACAGGCCCTGTTGCGAGATCGCGGTCGCATAAACGAACGGCTTGAACGTCGAACCGACCTGCCGATCGCTGCGGATATGGTCGAACTGGAAAAACTTGAAGTTCAGCCCGCCGACCCATGCCTTCACTTCCGACGAGTGCGGGTCGATCGCCAAAACGCCCGTTTGGAGGCACATCCTGTGATATACGACGCTGTCGAGCGGGCTGATGGTGGTGTCCTTTTCGCCGCCCGTGCGCCAATCGTAGATTTTCATCGCGATCTTGGTGCGGAAAAGTTTGTCGGCCTGCGCGTCGAGGGTGCGGTACTGTTTTTTGAGTTCGGGGAAATATTTGCTCTTCAAGATCTGTCGGAGCTGCCCGGCCAGATCGGTCGTAATCCGCTTTTTGGCCAAAAGTTTGGAGATCGCGCCCGCTTTCGCGCTCTCGTCGAACATGATATTGATCTGGTCGTCGGTCAAATTGATATTATATGCCGTCTCGATCTGCCCCAAAATGCCATCCATGTATTTCGGCCGGAGGGATTGGTAGCGGTCGCTTTCGTGCAAAATTTGGTCGAGTTTTGCCAATCGGCCCTCGATGTCCTCGTCGGTCGTTTCATCGGCGATCTTGAAACGCCACGGGTCGCGCCCTTTCCAAACGTCCCAAAAACGCGCCTGCACCTTGCGCATATTTTCCAAAACTGCTGCCTCGGCGTACTTCTGATAGGCGGGTTCGATGGTCGTATAAATGCGGAGGCCGTCGCGGTAGATATTGTATTTCGACCCATCGGGTTTTTTCGCCGTCGGCAGATCAAGGATGCGGGCGATGTCCTTGCGCAGCTCCATGCAGAGGTACGGGGCCTTGTCCTGCGAGTGCGTCGCGCGGCTGAACTTGGTCATGTCGAGCGGCTTGACCTTCAATTTATCGTACTGGTTTTCGGTCAAATATCCGTTCAGTTGCATCTGTTTCATCACGACCATGCGCCGCCGGATGCACTTTTCTGGAAAACGGAGCGGGTTGTAGAGCGACGCATTTTGTAGCATCCCGATCAAAAGCGCGGCCTCCTCGATTTCCAATTTGTCCTGCGTTTTCGCAAAATAGGTCTCCGCCGCTGACCTGATCCCCTGCGCCCCGTTGATAAAATCGTACTGGTTGAGGTACATCGCGATGATCTCCTCTTTCGTGTACGCTCGTTCGAGCTTGACGGCGGTGATCCATTCGCGGAGCTTCATATAGACGAGCTTCATGGTGGCCCGTGCCTTGCTCATGCCGCTCACGTCGCGGTCGGAATAGAGCATTTTCGCCAATTGTTGGGTGATGGTTGAGCCGCCGCCGCTCGACGAGTTTTGCAAAAAAAGCGTCCGGATTACGACCCGACCGACCGCTTGCGCATCGATGCCGCAATGCTCGCGGAACCGCTCGTCCTCGGTCGCCAAAAGCGCGTTCACGAGGTGCGGCGAAAGTTGTTCGTAGGTCACAGGGACCCGGTTTTCGACATAATAACGCCCCAAAGTCTGCATATTGGCCGCCAAAACCTCGCTAGCCTGCGAACTTGCCGGGTCTTCCAGTTCGCGGAAAGAAGGGATTGCGGTGAAATTTATCCACAAAAAAAGGCCCAGCACGACCGCAAACCCACCAATGATTGACCGCCACATCCAACGGACAATCCATGCGTAGGTACCTTGCCGACGGTCTTGCAGCTGCTTTTTCGCGTTCAAAAGGGGAGCG
>JANOQP010000953.1:0-9553 GCA_031414895.1 Saprospirales bacterium | reverse complement strand
GGTTGCAACAAGACAAAAGTGGAGGCCCCTGCTGTCAAGGTGGAAGTGCCGACCGCGCCGGTTCCGGTGCCGGTGCCCGTTCCTGCCGCCCCTGTCTGCAATTGCAGCGGGAATCAAGATCCGTTGTTCAATATTCCCGTTGGGCAAATGGCCAAAAAGCTCTCCCGCCTCGGGACGAACCCCGAATTTGGCGACTCGCACGGCCTCACGGGAGCCGAGTTTTTTGCCAAATTGCAGGGCAGGGCAAAAGCCAACAAGGTCGACCAACTATTCCTCGACCGTGTCTATAAGGGCATGGGCTACGCGAACGGATTTGGGGCAGCCACCGCCGAACAGTTCAGCGAAGTCGTCCTCCCGGTCGGCACGGTTGGCAACCTCGGTTACGCGAAAACGCACAAAACAGGCTATTACGGCCTACCGGATGCCGAGCGCGACCGGATGGCCTTCCATATCAAATCGGCCAACGGCTGCGATATGCACTTTATGAAGACCTGCGGCAACCACTTTTTCTTCTGTGGAAAATAATGGGTTTGCTCATTTTTTTGAAATAAAAAAAGCCCGGTGTCGCGCAAGCGGCCCCGGGTTTTTGTTTTTGGAACAAAAAGACCACGAAAACTTAACATTCATTTCATATTGAAAAATCGGTTTTGGGCGGTTGGCCATGTCAATTTTGCGCCGCTTTATGGCATCCCGCCAAATTTTTGATATCCGGTGGGCGGTTTTTAATCCTTCTTTCTTAATTAAGAAACCACCTTTTTTATGTTCCGTCTGTTCCTGCTGGCAGCCATTTCCCTGGCTTGCAATTGCCTTTCGGCAAACACCTTTTCCGCGAAAAATTTCACGACAACAGACAGCCTCCCCCCGGTGGCCAAGCCCGCCGCGCCCGAAAAAAAATGGCACGAGCGGCTCTCCATTCGTGGCTACACGCAGTTTCGTTACAACCGTTTGCTTGAAACGAACCCGCAACTAAAGATAGAATCCACCGATAAGTCCATCGGCGACAAACAGGGCTTCCTTTTTCGGCGGGGCCGGTTGATCCTTTCGGGCGATGTGCACGAGCGGTTTTTTGTGTACATCCAGTCCGATTTTGCCAACTCCGGGCCGAACGGGGCGACCCATTATTTTCAGATCCGGGATGCCTATTTTGACTGGGCGATGGACAAAAAGAAAGAGTTCCGGCTGCGTTTTGGGCAAAGCAAGGTGCCTTTTGGTTTCCAAAACCTCCAATCGAGCAGCAATCGGCTTGCGTTCGACCGCGACGACGCGCTCAATTCGGCAGTCCCCAGCGAGCGCGACCTTGGTGCCAGCGTTTTGTGGGCGCCCAAAAAAATCCGCGACCGTTTCAAGGAGCTCACCAACGCCCGGATGAAGGGCAGCGGCGATTATGGTGTGGCCGCCATTGGGATTTACAATGGCCAGTCGATGGGCCGCCCGGAGGCGAACAACAACCTGCACACGGTCGCCCACTTCACTTGGCCTTTTTTGTTGGAGAACGGGCAGTTCGTCGAGACGAGCCTCCATGCATACACGGGCAAATTCGTGCTGCCGACCTACTCAAAAGATATTGTTGGAAAGGAAAAATATGAGTACGGCGACCGCCGCGTTGCCGCCTCGCTTGTCGTCTATCCGCAGCCGTTTGGGTTTCAGGCGGAATACAACGTGGGCACCGGCCCCGAATTTGACCCAATTTCAAAAGAGATTTTGCAAAAAAACCTGTCCGGCGGCTATTTCATGGCAACCTATGCCCTCCCGCTAAAAGCGCAGTTGCTGATGCCGTTTTGCCGATATCAATGGTACGAGGGCGGCAAAAAGGTCGAGCTGGATGCCCGTTCGACCACGGTCTCCGAATGGGAATTTGGCGTCGAGTGGCAAATCCAAAAGTTCGTGGAACTGACGGCGAGCTATATGGTCTCCGATCGCCGTTTTGAGGATTTCATCCTGCCGGTCAATGAGCAGAAGGGGAACTTGCTGCGGTTGCAGTTGCAGTTCAATTATTGATTGGGGCGAATACGTTCCCCTATTCCCTTTCGGGTGATAAATGCACAAATCTCAAGCTCGTTGGGCTTGAGATTTGTGCATTTATCACCCGAAAGGGAACAATTCAACAATTATCGAAGACTTTCAGGCAGCTTGGGCCAGCACCGTTTTTTGCAAAAGTTGTTCGGCCAATTCAGGCAATTTTCGGAAACAGCGCGTGAACTCGGCCTTGACCTCCAGTTGTTCCACCGCATTGAGCGCATCAAATTCCCCCCAAAGGGCTGCATTCAACGATTGGCGGACGGCCTCGTTTTCGGCTGTCAGCCAAAGGGTGAAAAACGTGCGGAACGCCGCATTCTCGGTCAGTCGGCTGACGAGATTTTGTATAGTAGAATATCGTTGGAGCATGGCCTAATTATTTTCGTTCAATCGGTGTTCAATTTCAAGTAATCGATCAAGAACTGCATCGGCATATTCCTCAAATTCGCGGTCGGTCATTTGAACCAATCCGCGGTTTAGAACGTGAAAATCGAGCAAAGCTTTGAGCAAATATTTTTCATCGAGCAATTTATTCCGTTCATGTTCACTCATGTGGATGTTTTTGAAATTTCAAAAACCGACCCATCAAATCCGGGGTTCGGGTTCATGGGTAAAACTACACCTCCCATAAATCGCCCGCACCCGTTCAAATAAATTTTTATTTATCGTCGTGGTTCCAAAACTGCGGCTTTTTCACTCAAAAATACCTCAATTCACCGCCTCCACCACCAATATCTCCGGCACCTGCCCGCGCACCGCCTGTTGGATGCCCGCCCGGAGCGTCATGGCCGACATCGAGCAGCCGTCGCACATCCCCATCCATTTGATCTTGAGCGTCATTTCGTCGGTCAAGTCCACGATCTCGACGTTGCCGCTGTCCACTGCGAGGTGCGGGCGGACGGTGTTTAGGGCAGATTCGGCGCGGCCGATGAGTGCGTTTTTAACTGAAATGTCCATTTTAAAAAAAATTTGCGATGCCCCGATTTTGATTTTGCGCGGAATCCGGCTTTTTGAATTTGATTTTGAACTTGAACTTACCCCCCTTGCATCTGGATGATCTTCGTCGGCTCGACCCTTTCGTTTCGGATTGCGGTCTGGCGCGCAACGTTGCGGGCGACATCCAAAAACGATTCTTTGGTAATCGAATCGCCCGAAACCATGGCCGGTTTTCCGCCGTCCCCGCCCTCGCGGATGCTCTGGACGAGCGGTATTTGCCCCAAAAGCACCGAATTTGACATCAAAGCCAGCCTTTTTCCGCCGCCCTCGCCAAAGATCGGGTAGCGGTTTTGCGGCAGTTCGGCGGGCGTGAACCACGACATATTTTCGACCACGCCCAAGATCGGCACGGCCACTTGCGGCAGCAAAAACATGTTCATCGCCTTGATCGCGTCGGCCACGGCCACCTGTTGCGGGGTCGTGACCAGCACAACGCCCGTCACCGGGACCGTCTGCACGAGCGTCAATTGGATGTCGCCGGTGCCTGGCGGGAGGTCCACGATGAGGTAATCGAGTTCGGGCCAAACAACCTCGCCGACGAATTGTTTGATAATCGCCGCCAGCCGCGGGCCGCGCAAAACGACCGCCTGTTCCGGTTCGATGATGTTGCCGATGCTGATGACGGACATCCCGAAGGCATCGAGCGGCAACATTTTCAGTTTTCCATACACTTCTTGGACCCTCGGCCGCTCGCCGACCAACCCCAACATTGTCGGGATGGACGGCCCGTACACGTCGGCGTCCATCAGCCCGACCCGTGCGCCAAGCTTTTTGAGGCCGAGCGCGAGGTTGACCGAAACGGTGCTCTTGCCGACGCCGCCCTTGCCGCTGGCCACCGCGATGATGTTGCGGACTTGCGGCAGCGGCGAGGTATTTGCCGCGCTTTCGGCAGTCCTGGCCATGAAATGCACGTTCACGATTGCTTCCGGAAAATATTTTTGGACGGCGGCGACGCAGGCGAAATTGAGCTCCGCTTTGTTCGGCATGTTCAAATTGGGCAGCGCGAGGCTGAAATTGACGGCCATTTTGTTGCCGCTGCCGAGGATCTCGATATTTTCGACCATCCCGGCGCGGACGATGTCCTGCCCGGTGTTCGGGTCGGGCACCTGGCGGAGAGCTTCGAGGACTTGTTCATTTGTCATGGGCGCAAAAATAGTTTCGATAAAGGGAGTTTCGAGTTTCGGGTTTCGAGTTTCGAGTGAAAAAGTTTTGAGGTTGGAATGCCGTGCGCCCTCTCGAAACCCGAAACCCGAAACTTTTCCACTCGAAACACGAAACCCGAAACTCAAAACTATTTTTGCGCCGATGCAAGTTTTCCACGACCTCGATACCCTTCCCGTTTTCAAAAATGCCGTTATCACGATTGGTTCGTTCGATGGTGTCCACGAGGGCCACCGCCGCATCCTCGATCGGTTGCGGGACATTGCCCGGGAGGCTGGGGGAGAGGCGGTCGTCATCACCTTTGAGCCGCACCCACGGCTCGTTTTGTGGCCCGACGATGCCGATTTTCGCCTATTAAATACGCTCGACGAAAAGCTCCAACTGCTCCAACTGACGGGCGTGGATGCGACGGTCGTCGTGCCTTTTTCAAAAAATTTCGCGGGTCAGGCAGCCGATGAATACGTCGAGGATTTTTTGGTGAAAAAATTCAAACCGCACACAATCGTCATCGGCTACGACCACCGATTTGGCAACAACCGAGAGGGCGGGATTGATTTTTTGAAAAAAAATGGCGCAAAACACGACTTTTCCGTTGTCGAAATCCCGAAACATGAAATTGACAACCTCGCCGTTTCCAGCACCAAAATCCGCAATGCCATCGAAAACGCGGACATTCAGACGGCCAACAAGCTGCTCGGCCACCCATTTCAAATTACCGGAACGGTCATAAAAGGCGACCAGATCGGCCGCGCCATCGGCTTTCCGACGGCCAATATTTTTATTGAAACTAAACAAAAACTCGTCCCACCGCCGGGCATTTATGCGGCCCTAGTGAGTTTCGGGTTTCGGGTTTCGAGTTTCGAGTTGCCCCACCCAAAACCCGAAACCCAAAACACGAAACTGAAAGGGATGCTGTATATCGGCAGCCGCCCAACCATATCGCAATCGGTAGAAAACCAACGGGTCGAGGTCAATTTGCTGGATTTTGACGGCGATATTTATGGGCAAATACTGACCGTCGAAATCGTGGATTTTATCCGCCCGGACAAAAAACTGGACAGCCTCGATGCCCTAAAATCACAAATCGAGGCCGATAAAAAATCAATCTTAAAAAAGTTCGCGAGTGTCGCTCCAATCCGTAATCCGCAATCCGTAATCCGCAATCCCAAGGTTGCGGTTGTCATCCTGAACTACAACACCCGCCGCCACCTCGAAGCCTTTTTGCCAGCCGTTTTGGCGACGGACTATCCCAATTTTGAGGTCGTCGTGGCCGACAATGCCTCGCCAGACGACTCTGTTTTGTTCCTGGAACAAAATTACCCGAACATCAAAATCCTAAAATTTTCGGAAAACAGCGGCTTTGCGGGCGGCTACAACCGTGCGCTGGCGATGGTCGAGGCCGATTATTTCGTGCTATTAAATTCGGATGTCGAGGTCACGCCCGGCTGGATCACGCCCATTGTTGAACGGATGGAGGCCGAGCCAAATATCGCCATCGCGCAACCAAAGATTCGCGCAGAACAGGCCCGCGACCGTTTTGAATACGCGGGCGCGGCGGGCGGTTGGGTCGATATTTTGGGCTACCCGTTTTGCCGGGGCCGCATTTTTGACGAAACGGAAATTGATTTTGGGCAGTACGACGCGCCGCAGGACTGCTTTTGGGCGGCGGGCGCGGCCATGTTTATACGGTCGAAAACATGGCGCGATTTCGGCGGTTTCGATGCCGATTATTTTGCGCACAACGAGGAAATCGACCTTTGCTGGCGCACAAAACGCGCCGGGTTTCGGGTCATTTGCGAGCCGCGCTCGGTCGTTTTTCACCTCGGCGGCGGGACCTTGGAATACGAAAACCCGCGAAAAGTCTTTTTGAATTTTAGGAACAGCCTGTTCACAATCTTAAAAAACGAGCCTGCGGGCAAACTTTTTTGGCTCATCCCGGCGCGGTTTTTATTGGACGGACTGGCCGGGATTGTCTTTTTGTTGAAAGGGAAAACCAGTTCGTTCACGGCCATCGTCCGGGCGCATTTTTCGTTTTATGGCCATTTTTTTTCGACCCTCGAAAAACGCCGTCGCGCTGCGCAACTTATTGAAAATCAACGGATTGGGCCGATGAACAGAGGCGGAATTTTATTAAAATCGGTAGTTTGGGAATATTATATCGGGCGGGTGAAAAGGTATTCTGGGCTGTTTTGAATAGATCCAGCGCCCCATTTGATTGCCAAAAGATTGAAAAAATTGCCGCGTTTTACTGCATCAATGCCGAAAATGCCGGAACCCGGTCATCACCATCGCCATCCCCAATCGGTTGCAGGCCTCGACCGAGTCGCCATCTTTGATCGAACCGCCCGGTTGGATGACCGCGGTGATGCCCGCCGCGGCGGCAATTTCAACGCAATCCGGGAACGGGAAGAACGCATCCGAGGCCATGACCGCGCCCTTGAGGTCAAAACCAAAGGCTTTTGCTTTTGCAATTGCCTGCCGCAGCGCGTCCACGCGGCTCGGTTGGCCACAGCCCATGCCGATCAATTGCCGCTCTTTGACGAGGGCGATCGCGTTCGATTTGAGGTGCTTGCAGCATTTGTTGGCGAACAAAAGCTCGCCCACTTCCTTGGCCGTCGGCATCCGATCGGAGACGGGACGGAGGTCGGCCTCGGTCTCGATCTTAAGGTCGGTGTCCTGTTCGACGACGCCGTTCAACAGGCTTCGGAACGAGCGCGTGCGGACATCAAAACTTTTTTGTTTCAATAAAATCCGGGCATCCTTTTTCTTCAACAGCTCGAGCGCGTCGTCATCGAAATCGGGCGCGATCAAAACCTCATAGAACAACTTGTTGATGGCCGTCGCGGTCGCCAAATCGACGGGCGTATTGGTCACGAAAATGCCGCCGAATGCCGAGGTCGGGTCGCAGGCAAGTGCCGCCGACCATGCCTCGATGAGCGTGTTTCGACGGGCGATCCCGCAGGCGTTCGTATGCTTCAAAATGGCAAAAGTGGGCTTGCCGAGCCGAAACTCGCGGATCAATTGGACGGCTGCATCGATGTCGATCAGGTTGTTATAGGAAATCGATTTTCCGTTCAATTTGTCAAAAACTTCGTCAAAATCGCCAAAAAACAGCCCGTTTTGGTGTGGGTTTTCCCCGTATCGAAGCAGATCGGAACGGTGGATGGAGTGTTTGAAGGTCGCATCGGTCGAGCCTTCGTTGAAATAATTGAAGATTGCGATGTCGTAATTTGACGAGACCTTGAATGCCCGGCGGGCCAGTTCGCGGCGGTCGGCGAGGTCGGTCAGTCCGCCTTTTTCCTCCAAAATCTTGAGGAACATCCCGTACTCGTCGCGGCTCGGGACGGTGACCACATCCATGAAATTTTTCGCGCCCGCGCGGATGAGCGAGATGCCGCCGATGTCTATTTTTTCGATGATTTCCGCTTCATCGTTCGTTGCCAAAACGGTCTCCTCGAACGGGTAAAGATCCACGATCACGAGGTCGATTTCGGGTATTTTGTACTCGGCAAGTTGGGCGAGGTGCCCCGGTTCGCGCCGTGCGAGGAGGCCGCCGAAGACCGCCGGGTGGAGTGTTTTTACCCGCCCGTCGAGGATGGACGGGTAGCCCGTGAGCGTCTCGACGGCAGTGCAAGTGAGGCCGAGCGATTCGAGATGTTTTTGGGTGCCGCCGGTCGAATAGAACTGCACACCGAGGTCGGCGAGCTTGCGGACGATGGGTTCGAGGCCTTCTTTGTGATAGACCGAAATAAGGGCGGAGGCGATCTTTTTTGTGGACATGGCTTGGATGATTTTCCCTGAATTTTTTTGAAGCCGCGAAAGTAGAAAATTTGCCGGCCAGCTTTGCCATTTTGCTAATAGGTGGCCCGCAACAAGGTCTACAAAGGGGCAGGCAAGTAGTGCGCACCTCAAATTGCCTGGCCGGGCGCAATCATTTTGCCCGGTCGTTTGCCCAAAAAAAACGGGGCAGCAGACGATGAACGCCCACTGCCCCTAACCCCAAAAAACCAGAGCGGAAAACGAGACTCGAACTCGCGACCCTCAGCTTGGGAAGCTAATGCTCTACCAACTGAGCTATTTCCGCTGAATATGAAGCCAAAAATAAAGAACCGAACTGGTTTTGGGCTGTTTTTTTATGTAATATTTTGGAAATAAAAAAAGCGTGCGGCCACTTGTTTTGACTTTCGTTCAACCTTTTACTGGGGGCGGGCGGACGGGCGTTCCTATTTTTGCCATCAAAAAAAATTCCCAACGATGACACGATTGCTGCTCCTTGCCCTGACTTTTTGGGCGAACACGTTCCTTTTTTCTAAAAATGAAAACGCCATCGGCGATTCATTGGCCAACCTTGAAGGCTATTTTTCAAAAAATAAAATTGAGCCGAAAAAGTCCCGCGACGGCCTTTTTTTCACCATCCAAAAAGAGGGCAGCGGCCAATTTTCCCGCCCCGGCAGCTTCGTGAAGATCAGGTACACGGGCCGGTTGCTCAACGAAAAGGTGTTCGACGCGACGACGACGGGCGAAAGGGACGAGCCCTTTGTTTTTCAAATCGGGTTCCGGCAGGTCGTCCCCGGCCTCGACCTCGCCGTTTCGATGCTCAAACCGGGCGGCAAGGGCACTTTTTACCTCCCAAATTCGCTGGCATACGGCAATTTGCCCGTCGGAAAGAGTATCCCCGCCGGGGCCGCGCTCGTTTTTGAGGTCGAGCTCATGGAAATCCTCACGACAGAAGCGTACGAAAAATGGGCCGCTGAGCAGGAAGAGCGCGACCGGAAAGCCTTTGAAAAAAAACAGGCCGAACAGTTCGCCGCCGACCAGGTCTTGCTCGATGAACATGCCCGCGCGAAAAAATGGTCGCCCGAAAAACTGCCGAGCGGCCTCCACTATTTTGTCCCAAAAAACGGAAAGGGCGAAAAACCGCGCCCCGGGCAGCGCGTCGCGGTCGAGTACGAGGGCTTTTTGCTCGACGGCACCCCGTTCGATGCCTCCAAAAAAGGCGCGCCTTTCGAGTTCACGATCGGCAACGAGGAAGTGATCGCCGGCTGGGACGAGGGACTGCAAAAGTTCGGCGCGGGCTCGGAAGGCTGGCTTTTAATCCCGTCAAAGCTCGGTTACGGGCCGATGGCAATCGAAGAAGAGGGCATCCGTTTGCCCGCGAACGCCTGTTTGGTGTTCAAGGTAAAGTTGTTGAAAATTGATTGAGCAAATTTTATTTACACAAATAGTTTTACATTTGTCGCAGATTTTTTTTCCAGCAGGAAACTTTTATTGAATTTTCGCGTCTTATCTGCGCATATTTTTTATGTAAAATACTTTTTGTTTATGAAAATGTTCGATAACCTGCGGCAAACCTCAAGATCCATTTTCGGCAAATACTGGT
>JANOQP010000952.1:0-1899 GCA_031414895.1 Saprospirales bacterium | reverse complement strand
GCGCACTATGGAAATACCTGCAATTTAACCCCTCGTTCCGAAGATTTGAACCACAAAGCTCCTTCACACGGTTCATATCCTTTATATCCCGATTTTCCGGGTCCCTCCCTACCAACATCCCGCCCCGCTGGGGCTACCGGCTGTATAGTTGCCAAAATTTTAATCAGTATGAAATATAGACTACTTTTTGCGCTCGTTGCATTTTCAAATATCCTTTTTGGGCAATCAAAAACGGATACGACAAAGACCCAAGCCCTTCGCCAAGTGATAATTGCCGGGCAAAAAATCGACCTATATTGCTTGCCCGAGATCCAATCCACCTATCTTTTTTCTGGGAAAAAGACCGAGGTCATCAGCCTCGCGAATGCGAACGTGAACATCGCCGACAAGACCCCACGGCAGGTTTTTGCCAAGATCCCGGGCGTTTTTGTCTATGACATGGACGGGACGGGCAACCAAACGAACATTTCGACGCGCGGCCTCGACCCGCACCGGGGCTGGGAGTTCAACGTCCGCAAAAACGGCATCATCGTCAATTCGGACATTTATGGCTATCCGGCGAGCCATTTCAGCCTCCCTTTCGAGGCCATCGAGCGCATAGAACTGGTGCGCGGGACCGGCTCCCTGCAATACGGGGCGCAGTTCGGCGGATTGCTCAATTATGTGGTCAAACAGGCCGACACGACCCGCAAGATCGGCTTTGAAAGCACCAATTCCGTCGGTTCTTTTGGCCTTTTGAGCAGCTACAATGCCGTCGGCGGGAAGATCGGGAAGTTTGAATATTACGCTTATTACAGCAAGCGCGTCTCCGATGGCTACCGCGTAAACAGCAATAGCGACTACGACGGCCAGTTCCTTTCGGTGAAATACCGGCCAAACGACCGCGCCGTTTTGACCGCCGAAATTGCCCGCTCGAACTATACCTACCAGATCCCGGGGCCGCTCAACGATTCGATGTTCCATCAAGACCCGCGCCAATCGACCCGTTCGCGCAACTATTTCAACCCGGAAATCTATGTCCCCTCAATCAATCTTGACTGGCAGATTGCAGGCCGCACTTGGCTCAATTTCACCACTTCCGCCGTGCTCGGCGACCGTCGGAGCGTCCAATTTGACAAACCGTCGAACATCGTGGACGCGATCGACCCGGTGACCCTGCAATACGCGGCCCGGCAGGTCGATATTGACAATTTCAACAGTTGGACGGGCGAATTGCGGCTTTTGCAAAAATATTCCATCCATAAAATGGGCGGTGCGCTCTCCGTCGGTGCGCAGGTTTTCAACAATGACCTGCACCGCACCCAGATCGGAAAAGGCACGACCGGCGCCGATTTTGACATGACGATCACCGGCGACTGGGGCCGCGACCTGCATTTCAGGACAAAAAACCTCGCCCTTTTTCTCGAAAACAAGTTTGATTTTACCAAAAATTGGTCGCTCACGGCCGGCCTCCGGTTTGAAACGGGCAACTCGAAAATGTCGGGCAGGGTCAGCTACCTCGAACCCGCCGACATCCCGAACGAGATCGCGCACCAGTTCCCGCTTTTTGGCGCGACGACGAACTATCAGCTCTCGAAAACGCAGCACTTTTACGCCGGGTTTTCGCAGGCATACCGCCCCGTCATCTTTAAGGACATCATCCCGGCGAACGCCAACGAGCGGTCGGACAAAGACCTGAAAGATGCCTTCGGGTACAACCTCGAAGCTGGCTATCGGGGCCGTTTTGCGGGCCTGCGCTGGGATTTGAGCATTTTTCAATTGCAGTACAATAACCGCCCCGGCTCGCTCTCGGTGAACGAAAATGGCAATTTCTACCTTTTCCGCACCAATATCGGCGACTCGCGGACACAGGGCGTCGAGGCTTTTTTGGAGTATAATTTCAGGATAAACCACCTAGTC
>JANOQP010000951.1:0-3738 GCA_031414895.1 Saprospirales bacterium | reverse complement strand
CAAATCGGGCCCTTCGACGGCCAGTTCGTCGAGTAAATGGAAGGGAAGACCGCCGACACGGGCGATTGCGAAAGGAAAAATCCGGGCTTTTTCGTTGGACATGGGGCAAAGAAAGCGTTGAACCCCGGTTCAAATTTTATTCCGACAGCAAATTTGAAACACCGATTTTTGCCCCACACAAATAAATGGACCTTGCCATGAACACACTTTTTCAAAAACCTTCCCAACTTTTCCTCGCCAGTTTTTTGATCCTTGCCGGCCAAATTTTCGCCCAGGCACCGCTCGATTCTTTCAATTTGAACTGTAACCATCGAATCAATTGGTCGCTTACCGGCCTCGATTTGACGACGCAGCTCGTCCCGAACGGGCCCAATTTGCCGCCCGCGACCGTGCAAAATTGGACGATCGACGATGTTTCGGTCGGCATTTTGCCCTTTTTGAACCACAAATTCGACCAATTGGGCGAGAAGATAGTTTGCGCAAATTACACGATGCCCAGCGGCGCGACCTGCAAAACCTGCCAGGCCATCCGCGTTTTTGGCTCAACGGACGGCTGCCTTGATTTCGCGCTTTTGAACCCCGGCGCGGCCTGTTCGACGGTTTTTGAGCCGGTTTGTGGCTGCGACGGCATCACTTACGGCAATTTTTGCCCGGCGATAAATTATCATGGCAACAGCCGATGGTGGCTCGGAATGTGCGGCATGGTTGGCGATTGCCAGTCGTTGAACGTGGATTTTTTGACCGAAATCAGCGGCACGAAAGTGAAATTTACCGACAAGACCACCTTTCCGAACGGCACACCCGCTGGCTGGTTTTGGACCTTCGACGGCCAACAAACAGCGACCGGCTCGAACCCGGAATTTGATTTTTTGAACGCCGGCGACCACAAAGTTTGCGTCACCGTGACCGCCACGAAACCCGGCACGACGGCTGTTTGCGTGGCCGGGTTTTGCCAAATAATCACGGTCGGGCTGCCGCCCTGCGTGGACAGTTCGCTCATAAATATCAACGCGGTCTGCGCCACGATCTATGAACCGGTCTGCGGTTGCGACGGAAAAACGTATGGAAATGGGTGCATCGCGACCAATTTTGGCGGTGTCCTGACCTACTCGCCGGGCGAGTGCGGCCATCAATGCATGGACAATTCGTGGATCGATTTTTCAAAAGATTGCAATTTCACCAACCCGGTTTGCGGCTGCAACGGCGCGACCTTTCAAAATGCCTGCATCGCCTTATATTATAATGGAGTGACTTCGTGGACGGTCGGCGCATGCGATGTTTTGGGCGCGAAAAACCCGGAAAACCAACTTGCCGTCCAGCTTTTCCCAAACCCTGTTTTGCAAAAAATGACCGCCGTTTTTGGCGAAAATTCCAGCCGGACAATCTCGGTTTTTGATGCAACGGGGCGGCTTTTTTTTGAGGAAAAATCGGGCGAAATGGAGGTTGAAATTGACCTGACGGAATTGCCGAGCGGGCTGTTTTTTGTGAAAATCGCGGATAATGGACATGTTTTGTCCAAAAAATTGATAAAAAACTGAACCTTCGCGGGATGAAGAATGCGGTCGCCGAATTTCTCGAAAACCTGAAAACGGACGGGCTGCTCGCCCCAGAAAATGCCATTTTGGTGGCCGTTTCGGGCGGCGTGGACAGCGTGGCAATGGCGCACTTGTTCCAAAAATCGGGTCAAAAATTCGCCATTGCGCACTGCAATTTCCAGCTCCGGGGCGCGGATTCGGACGGCGACGAAGCGTTCGTTCGCGGGTTGGCGGGGCAGTTTGACGTGCCTTTTTTTTGTGAAAAATTCGCGACAGCCGAGTTTGCCGCCGTGCAAAAACTGTCCATCCAAATGGCCGCGCGGACGCTCCGGTATGATTGGTTTGAAAAAATCCGCGCTGAAAACGGTTTTAAATTTATCGCCACGGCCCACCAAAAAGACGATTCCCGCGAAACGGCGATGCTCAATTTTTTTCGTGGCACGGGGCTTCGCGGCCTCCGGGGGATCCTTCCTGTGCGCGGAAAAATCATCCGCCCAATCTTGCATTTGACCAAAAAGGAGCTTAAAACTGCTGCCGAAAACCTGTTTCCGGGGATCGTGTGGCGAGAGGACCGCTCGAACTCGACGGATGACTACGACCGCAATTTTTTGCGCCACCAGGTCCTCCCGGTCATCGAAAAACTGAACCCCGGTTTTTTTCAAAACACGCTCGACGCGAACATGAAAAGGGCGCGGCAGGTGGAGCTTTTTTTGGAAAATTATACTGATTTCCTGCGCCACGAACATGTGAAAATCATTGGAAATCAAACAGTTGTGGACGTGGAAACGCTTTTGGACCTGCCGGGATCGCACTGGTTTTTGTTGGGCGAGATCTTGCGCCCGTTCGGCTTTCGCGAGGCCCAAACCATGCCCATCATTTCAGCGACCGTGGGCGAACGGGGCCGGCTTTTTTTGTCGAAATCCCATATTATGACCGTGGACGGCTTCCGGCTTTTTATCGAACCGCTCAACCTCGAACGCTTTTTTTGTGAAATCAGCCAGTTTGGGGATGAGGTCGATGTGGGTGACGGTATTTTTCGGGGAAAGCTGGGGCCCGATTTTGGAGAACTTGTCCCAATTTCCGACGCGCTCGACCGTACTTTTTTTGACAAAAAAGACATCGTTTTCCCGTTGAAACTCCGTCATTGGCAACCCGGCGACCGCTTCAAACCACAGGGGATGGACGGAAAATCGAAGAAATTGCAAGATTTTTTCACGAACCACAAACTCGCGAGGCCCGAAAAACACCATGTTTGGTTGCTCGAAAACGGCGACCGCGAGATTATTTGGGTGGTCGGGATGCGGCGATCTGATTTGCCCATCGGCGCGGCGGATTGTTGTTTTGAATTCAAAAAAGGCAGGTGGGCGCCGGAAGGTTTGGCGAGAAAATTAGCGCAACAATCCATTGAAAATGAATGAGCTGGATAAAAATGGTTGGCAATTCCCCATTCGCACCGTGGCGTTTTGGGTGCTTTTTTTCGGACTGTTCCGCGCCTTTTTTATCAAAATGAACTGCCCGGCGGACGGTGCAAAAGACGCGTGGCAAAGCCTTCGCGCCGCGCTCCCGCTTGATGCCTCGATGGCGGCCTGGGCGACGGCAATCCCGGTAGTTTTATGGGCCGCCGCGCTTTTTTTTCCAAAAATTGGGCTGAAAAATGCGGCCAATTGGGTCTCCCGCTCGCTCATCGCACTGTTTTCTGCAGCCTGCTTGGCCAATGTTCTTTTATACAAAGAATGGTCGGCGGTCATCAATCGCCGAGCGGTCAGTTACCTGAAAACGCCCGAGGCGCTGTTCGATTCGTTGGGCCGGCGCGAGATGGTCAGTGGGCTGGTCATGTTCGTTTTCGCGCTGCTTTTTTTTGGGAAAATCTATGATTGGGCGGTCGCACATGGCGGTTTTTTTGGAAAAAAGGGGCCAATCTGGGTGCGGGCCGTGGCCGTTTTATTGGTTTTGGGCATGGTTTTTTTGCTCGTCCGCGGCCTCGGCACGATGCCCATCAATGAATCGCGGGTCTATTTTTCGCCCAATAATTTCTCGAACCATGCCGCCGTGAACCCGGTTTGGCACCTTTTTCACGATTTTATCGAAGAGCGGGCGACGCGAAACCCGTTTGTTTTTTTTGAAAAAAAGCAGGCCGAACGGATGGTCGCCGAACTGTTCTTGCCTGGCCAGTCAATTGAGGGGATGACTTCAAGTCATCCCC
>JANOQP010000950.1:0-4399 GCA_031414895.1 Saprospirales bacterium | reverse complement strand
AGCAATGGTTTTTGTTGATTGGTTTGAGTTCAAAATTTAACGAGCCGGGCAAACTGGCCAATTTCTCCGCCGATTTTCAGCAAAAAAACGCCCGACGGCAAATCGCCAATTTCGAGCGACGCTTGGGCCGAAATTTTTCCATCAAAAACAATTTTCCCGGTCGCGCTGAAAATTTGAACAGGTTCGCCCGCCCATTTTTTCTCGTAAAAATAGAGCATCCCGCCGGTCGGGTTTGGGTAAAAAATGGGGCTGGGTTTTTCCGAAAAATCGTGCACGGCGACCATCGAGTTGTTCTTCAGCGGCGTCGGGATTTCAAATTGAAAAGGCCCCGTCCCGTTCGGGATCCGTGCCCACGAAACACCCGCGACCTGGTTTTCAAACTCGACCGAATCGGCCGCGCCGAGGGTTTCGTCAGTCAGTTTTACCTGGTCTTTTACGGCTTTCAGCTTAAAATTGGTGTGCAGTCCCGGCTGCCCGGTGTCCGCGTCGGCCCAAACGATCAGGTATCCGTTGGCCGGGATGACAGTGCCGTCGGGGATCTCCCAAAGGGTCGGTTCGGCCAGCTTATTGGTCAAAAAACAGCGGCTCAAATTGATGTCCGCGCCCGTCCGGTTGTGCAGTTCGATCCAATCGTCGAACTGCCCTGAGGGGTCGGCGATGGTCGATTCGTTGGCCGCCATCAGCTCGTTGATGACCACCGAACCGGGCGCGAGGGTGTTCGGCGCAGCGAGGAGCTTGAAAAATTCATGCTCTGCACGGACGGGCAAAAAGCGGCCCGCCTCGTTGTTTTCCACCCAAAAATAATAGCGGATCACCGGGTCGTCGGCGAGGAGCGAGGCCCCAAAATTGCCATCGCCCGCTCCGCCGTCGTTGTGCTGCCCGTCGTCGAACATCGGGGCGCGGGTGAACGGCGCGTTCTTCTTTTTTTGAAAACCCAAAAAACAGGCCGTCGCGCCCGTCGTTTTCAGCGAGAACCAGACCGTCTGGCCGAGCGCGGGATTGGCGGGCGAGAGCGTCGGCGTGGCGGTGATAACGGGCGCAATTTTCAAGAAATCGAGCTGGTTTTGGAGGAAAATGAGTCTTTCATCCATCAAATTCGAGATCCCGGGGACGTTCGAGCCGCTCACGGCATTCACGAAAGTGGTCGTGAGCGCGGACTGAAATTGATTTTGGGTGTAAAATTTGTTCGCATCCGCGGACATTTTTGAGGTCAAAAGCGCCTGCATTTCGCCTGCCGTCGTTTTAAAATTGCCGGTCGCAACCTGTTCCTCGACAATCGTTTTGATGTGCGCGACGTACATTTTTCGCAGCCGCGCATCCGCCAAAAGCTGTTTGATGAGCGGCCTTTTTGCGTTCGTTTCCTGCGGCGCGACGGGCAATTGCGCGAGCTGGGAAACAGAGAGCGGGATCGGCGGGTCAAGCAATTGGCTGCCGCCAAACGACTCGTTGAGGTCGAACGGGATCGGGTTGAAACGCCCCCATTCGTCGCGATAGACATAATAATTTTCCGAAAAACCGCCCGTGTAACTGTTCAAATTGACCATCGCCGAGTTGGCCGCGTGCATCCAAAGGCAGCGGTCGGGGTCGAGCGAGGTCGGGATGGCCGCCGGGAAATTCGCGAGCGTGTCGCAGAGCGCGACGAGCTCGTCCCAGGTCGCGTCGTCGAGGGCCCGTTTTTCGTATTTCGGGTAATAAAGCTGCTTTTGTGGGCCGAGATAGGCCAAATTTGAAAGGTTGTCGGCACCTGGATTTTCGGGCGAACACTTAAAAAACGCGCCCGTCGATGAGTCAAAATGGTCCTTCAAAAAACTGCTGCCGACCTCTTCGACGGTCGTATAAATGCCCAAATATGTGCCGTTCACCCAAACTTCGGCAAACCCGGCGCGGGCCACGTCCATGTATTTCCCCAAAATATCGAATGCCAACGCCTCGCGAACGAAGGCCGGGTCGGCCTTTCCGTTGTTGAGGTAAATATCGTTTTGGCCCTCAAAACTTTGCCCGGCGATGACCGAGTTCAACTCGATATGGAGCGGATTTTTGGCCTGCGCAGCGGCAAAATTTTGGTTGCCGCGCCATTTCACGCCCGCCGAATCGTGCTGCACACCGTTGATTTTCACCGAGGTCGCAATCGTAAATTCATCGGTCGTGGCCTCGGCGGCATCAAGCAGCGCGTCCCAGTTTGAGGTCGGAAATTGCACCTCTATTTTATTGATGAAGGTCGGGTCGAAAAGCGTTTGCCCCGTCGCGGCGAGTGTGGAAAAAAGGAATGCGGCAACGGCGAAAATCTGTTTTTTCATAAAAAATAAGTTGCGGCAAATGTAATTCGACGGCCCGCGCAATTTTTCCCGGAAAACGCGCCGTGCCGAAATATGTCAAACCCGATGTTAAATCGCCGATGGCAAATGTGCGAAAGATCATTTTTCGGGGGCAAAAGCTACTTTTGTGCGATGATTTTTTGGACGATAAAACCTTTTGACGAACTCACCGTTCGCGAACTTTACGACGCGTTGGCACTCCGGCAAACCGTTTTTGTGGTCGAGCAAAACTGCCCGTACCTAGATGCCGATGGGCGCGACCAACCCGCAGCGCACTTGCTCGGATACGATGCCGACGGGGATTTGGTTGCCCACACGCGGCTCATCCCGGCGGGTATTTCTTACGAAAAATACGCCTCGATCGGCCGCGTCGTAACCGCCCCAAAAGTGCGCGGGACGGGGCTTGGCCGCGAACTGATGGCCCGTTCGATTGCCGCTTGTGCCGAACTTTTCCCCGGCCAGCCGGTCAAGATCGGGGCGCAGGCGCACCTCGAAAACTTCTACCGGGGCCTCGGTTTTGAGCCGACCGGCGAGGCATATTTGGAGGACGGGATCCCGCATATCGGGATGCTGCTAAAATGATTCAAACAATTGAAAATCAATATTTTATGAAAAAAATAGTCCTGCTTTTCGCACTCGTTTTGAGCGGCGCGACGGCCTTTTCGCAGACCGAATATTATTACCCGACCCCCCGGACCCTGGACATGATCGACACGATTTTCCCGTTCGATGTCTCGCTCCTGCGGGCCGACAGCTCGGAGCTATTATCGTCGCAGGTCATGAAAAAAGGCCGCGTGACCGTCATGGCTTTTTGGCTCACGACGTGCTACCCGTGCCGCATCGAATTTCAGGAATACATGAAAAATTGGGAGGCCTGGAAAAAGGAGGCCGACTTCGATTTCGTGGCTGTTTCGACGGATTTCCCGAAAAACTGGCCCGCTTTCAAAAAACGCGCGCCCGAATATCCGTGGCCCGTCGTTTTGGATTACAACCGGGAGTTCGGGACGTTTTTGAAGGGCGGTTTGAACGGGCTGCCGCAGGTTTTTTTGTACGACCAAAAAGGCGAACTCGTTTATCACCACCGCAAATATTCGATGGGCGACGAAAAACTGCTTTTTGACGAGATCAAGAAATTGATGCCCGCGAAATGAACCTGATATTCCTCCTTTTTTTGAAAACAATGACCGCGCCGATGGACCTCGAAATCACTGGAATTTCAGCAAACAGTGGCCAAATCCAAGTCGCCGTTTTCAATAGCGCGCCGACTTTTTTGGACGAAAAAAAATACTTCAAGCTCGTCGGCCAACCGGTTTTGAACAACCAAAAATCGATGGTCATTTCGCTCGACCTGCCACCCGGCGAATATGCCATTTCGGCTTTTCACGATGAAAACGGGAACGGGAAACTGGACAAAAATTTCTTTGGCATCCCGACCGAGCCGTATGGTTTTTCCAACAATTTCATCGCAAAATGGGGGAAACCGACTTGGGAAAAAACGAGGTTCTCGGTAAAAAAACCGGGCGAAAAATTGACGATCAACCTCGAAAAATGGTGAAAATCGACCCGTGTACCCGTCGACGGATTTTTACAAAATGACAAAGCGACCCCCAATAAAAAAGCCCCGGTTCGAATGAGCCGGGGCTTTTTTTTTAACAAACGCGGAGCAAACCAGCACCCTGAATCCGTCAAACGTCTATCCCTTTTTGGGCGATATAATTTTGGATATGCTCGTCAATCAATTTTGAAAGAACGTCTTTTAAATAAGCTTTTTCGAGCCTTGCGATGGTCTTCAATTTGTCGAGTTTCGTGCGGTCAACGGAAAAACTGATGCGTTTTTTGCCAAGCTCGTCCTGTTCGATCGCCCCAATATCGACCGTTTGGCGGATGAGCGAGTCGATGCCCGAGTACATCCGCGAATCGGAGGACGGGGTTGCAGATGCCGTTTTTGATTTCCCGAAGGAAATAGCGGACGCCCCTCCCCGGTTGAGGTCGTCGAAACTGTCTTGCAGGGCTTCTTGCAGCAACGAATCGAGGTCAGAAAGGAAGTTTTTGTGGCTGTTGTTGGCCGCCCGCCGCTCGACGGG
>JANOQP010000949.1:0-2160 GCA_031414895.1 Saprospirales bacterium | reverse complement strand
TGCCAATGTCCGCCTCATGGCGGAATTTGCCTGCAATGCATGCGTCGAAGCCTGTCCGGTGATGCTCAACCCGCTCGATATCATCGTTCAAATGCGGCGGCACGAAATCTTGACGCAGTCGGCCGGGCCGACCGAATGGTTGCCGCTTTTTAATGCAATCGAAAATTCGGGGGCTTGCTGGCAGATGCCCGTTGAGCGGGATGCGTGGCGGAATGGATAGGGCATAAAACAAAAAACCCGGGTTCGTCACCAGCATCGAAAAATCTGGGAGAGGAACGACCGGGACTGCGTTTTTTACAATGCGAAAGTAGGGACAAATATGGAAATTGACAAACGCTTCATTGAGAAAGTTTTTTCAACAGAAAGAACAAAACGATATTTTGACAAATATGCCGATGAACCATTGGCAATCGCCCACTATTGCGCAAACCTTTATTTGTCTGAATCATTCTATCCAATATTGTCGGTTTTTGAAGTTGCGCTCCGCAATAGTTTGAACAGGGAACTGACAACGCAATTCGGCAAGGCAGAATGGTATGATTCTTTTTCGGCCTTACCAAAAATGAGCAATTTGAACGGTGAAATTTCAAAGGCCAAGAACCATATCTTGAGGCGCGGGGAGGCCTTGACAAGTTCAAAAGTCATAGCTGAATTGACCTTGGGCTTTTGGGTCAGGCTTATGAACACGGAGTACGAGCGTGTTTTATGGCGTGATTTGCGCCGCGCCTTTCCATTTATCCCAAAAAACGAGCGACAACGGGCCAATGTTTCCGCTCCGCTCAACCGGATAAGAAATTTCAGGAACCGGATTTATCACAATGAACCAATTGCATGGAATTTGGGCAATATTGAAGCCTTTAGGGCTGAAATCTATCAAGTGCTTCATTGGCTAAATGAAGATTTACCGAGCTTCATCAAATCTTTGGACCGCTCTGAACTGATGATCGAGCGAGCAAAACGCGAACTTTCAAATCCATAAATATGTCGATCAAAACAGTCTCCGAAATGGCCGCCCTCGGCGAAACCCCCGAAATCGTTTTTTGGGTCGGCTGCGCGGGCAGTTACGATGCGCGGGCGCAGCGCGTGACCCGTGCCTTTTGTGAAATATTGGGAAAATGCGGTGTCCCGTTCGCCATTTTGGGCAACGAGGAACGCTGCACGGGCGACCCGGCCCGACGGGCGGGCAACGAGTTTTTGTTCCAAATGACGGCCATGATGAACATCGAAACGCTCAATATGTACGGCGTGAAAAAGCTCGTCGCGGCCTGCCCGCACTGTTTCAATTCATTGAAAAACGAATATCCCGCGCTCGGCGGACATTACGAAGTGGTCCATCACACGCAGTTTTTGCAGACGCTCATCAACGACGGGCGGCTCAAGATCACGGGCGGCGGCACGTTCAAAGGGCGCAAGGTCACCTACCATGATTCCTGTTATTTGGGCCGTGCCAACGATGTTTATGAGGCCCCTCGAGAACTCCTCGCTGCCCTCGATGTTGATCTGGTGGAAATGAAACGGAGCAAATCCAACGGCCTTTGCTGCGGCGCGGGCGGTGCCCAAATGTGGAAAGAGGACGAGCCCGGCACGACTCGGATCAATATCGAACGCGCCGACGAAATCATCTCGACGGGCGCGACTGCCGTGGCCGCGAACTGCCCTTTTTGCATCACAATGCTCCAAGATGGGATGAAGGCACGGGAAAAACAGGACGATGTGATGGTGTTCGACCTGTCGGAAATGATCGTGCAGAACATGGCCTGACATTTTGCCACAGGGACACGAAGACACAGAGGTTTTCAAAACAAAATCTCTGTGTCTCCGTGCCTCTGTGGCAAATAATTAAAAAAAAACATGACAGCTCTTATTGAAAATCAATCAGTTAGCTCAAATATCCCGGCGCATTTTGACGACCGGAGCCGCCTTTGGTTTTATGTGGCCAACCGTGATTTGACCGAAATCGAAACCAATTTCGTCGACCAAAAACTCGCCACTTTCCTCCCAAATTGGACGGCGCACAACAACCATTTGAAAACCCATGGCGACGTGCTTTTCAAACGGGTTTTGATGATCGTTGTCGATGAAACACAGGCCGGGGTGAGCGGCTGCGGCATTGACAAGTCCGTCCATTTTGTCGAAAATTTGGGCAACCAAATGGGCATC